>JAAZIT010000454.1 GCA_012800685.1 Clostridiales bacterium | reverse complement strand
TTATCACCGTATAATCACTAGCTTCAAGCTGCTCCTTTAGCTGTGCAATCCTCTTTTGGCTTTTCAAATTTAAATCCCAGTTCTTTATTTGCTCCTCAAAGGTTTGTGACTTTTCAATTTTCCCACTAATATATAGATACTTCCCAACCTCAAAATTTTCAAGCTGAACCTCCATATCATTTGAAACATCAACAACTTTATAGCCGTCGGATTCCAAAAAACCCCCGATAATTGCATAGCTTTGAATAACGTTATTACTACCTACCAATAATTTCATATTACATCAACCCCTCTATCTGATAAACTCCTGCTTTTGAAGATGTGTTTACGCCCTCAATAGTGTTACTTATACTTCCAGATGAACTAATTGTTGCGTATCCAAACGCAACCTTAGTCCACACCTCAAAATTAGCTGATGAGGAAAATACGGAAGCAGAAAATGTAAATATTTCTATGGTCGAGCCTGTACAATGTCCACCGATTCCTCGAATTACGTTATCAATACGGTGTGCTAGCATTTTACCGCCATTACTCGAGGTACGTATTCCGAACATTTTATATTTTCTGGCATCGCTGCTCATTGATACATTTCCTGTCGTCCACGCTCCTTGATAAAGGGTTGTAATGGGATTAATCTCTTGAATTCTTTCCACTGACTTGTTTATTTCATTGGCTGAAAAGGTTATATCATAGATTTTTTTAATAGCGTCATTTACTTCTGTTGTAATATAATCTAGCCCCGAAAGCTTAATTGGAAATTCACCCTCATAAAGCCTCCCCTCAAGCTTTTTTGCATATATATTCAAAATATTTTGGAGGTCGTTGCTAATTTTATCCGCTGTAACTATGTCAATATTTTCAACATAATTATAGTCATCTGGCTTTTTCCGTGGAGTAACGCACAAATGAAAGGTTTCTATTGTTTTATTTTCTTCTCCTAGATGATAGACATATCCTGTTATATCATAGGGCTGTGTTAAAAGAATATTTGGAATTTTTACCTTGTACCTTCCATTTTCATCGTCATGCTCTGTGGTAACTCGAAAGGCTTCACCTGATTTTTTATTGCAAAAATGCACTTGAGGAGAGTTCTCAAAGCCCTCTCCATTTATATAGCATTCTCTTCCAGTATCCCATTGAGTTAGAACTTGAAGCTCCTCACCTAAGGAGTCTTTTACTGTTATAGTTGTCAAAAATCTCCCCCCTTTTAGATTGAAAATCCAACTCTTCCCATTAGCATTGTCATTTGAGCCGCTGTAATATATCCATTTGCATAGGCTGATCTAACGGATTTCGCAATAGTCTCCTTTGAGTCCATTGAAAGTCTATTTTCCTTAGCTTGGTCGTTTATAAGGTCCTTCATCTGTTTATAATACTTGTTTTTCTGTGCTGCTGTAGTCTTAACTCCGGTATTAGTTGAACTGGTCGAGGCCTTATTTGTTGACGAGCTAGAGCTTGAACTAGAACCCGAACTAAACTTTGCTTGTGCAGTTTCATAAGCCTGTGCCTGCTTTACGGCACTATTGTATTGGCTTAAATAATTCTTATAATTTTGCTCCTCAAGGGCATTTGCGTCACTGATTTTGTCCCTTAGTTGTTGATAAGCTGACTTGTTTTCTATGTTAGCTTGGCTAACGTTGTCAAGATATTTGTTGTAGGCTGTTTTCTCTAAATTCCCATACATATTAAGTTGGTCATAAAGATTGTCATTTTTCTGTTTGTACTGTCCGTAAGCCACTTGATAAAGCTCCGGAACAACGTTATTAAGCTTGTCTAGGTAGCTTTGATAGCTTTGGTTTCCTGCAGTTTGTGCATAGGAGCTTCCATAACCTCCAGTTAGAGTTGCCGCCTCAGCCATAGATTGCTGCATTGCTTCTTTCCCCTGATTGGAGTATTGATTTTTGTATTGGTTGTACAATGGGTCACTTTCAACATTATATGAAAAATCTTTCTGGTTTGTAATAGAATTTATTAGGTTATTAATCTGATTTTCATATGCTGATGAATAGCTTTGGACTTCCTTAGGCTTGTACTGATTTTGTAGCCCTGAAAGAACGTTATTTATATTGGATTTGTAATTATATGTGGGAACGCTAGTATTAACGGCTGATTTAGCCATAGCATTAACGCCATTCGTAACAGATGTATTTTTATTAATACTATTGTTAGTGGTAGAGTTAGCACTAGTATTTCCCTTTGGCAATGCATAATCCACCGACCAAAGCCCTGTATTAGCTACCTTTGAGGGCTGTGCGCCTAATCCTGCTTTTAATGCTGTTGCGCCTAATTGAGCGAGTCTCATTATGTTTTCAGCGTTTGATTTTTTTGTTGCCATAAGTTTTCCTCCTGTCTTATTTATCTATTTGTATATCACGCAGGTATAGTTTCCTGATGTTAAACCTATTAAGTTAATAGAATAAAGCTTAGTGTTTGTGATATAGCTCACTTTGATTTTGCTCTCATACGCTGGCGAGGCTGTCCAACCAAATGTAAACCCTCCTCCACTTCCAAAGCATAGTATTAGAGTTGGAGCTTGGTCCATGTAAAGTACCTTTGTTCCTGATGTTGTAAGGGTAAAGCTTCTTAGCTCACAGGCACTTCCGAAATCAGATGAAAGGTTTGAGAAGTCAATA
>JAAZIT010000453.1 GCA_012800685.1 Clostridiales bacterium | reverse complement strand
CTAATGCTGATAAATTTAAAAAGGGTGGAGTGGTAGTTGATACCTGTGGAGTTAAAAGGGCGATAGTATATGACTGCGAAGAGGTGCTTAATAAAAACGGCGTACAATTTATTGGTGGGCACCCAATGGCTGGAAGAGAGTTTTCTGGATTTGAATATTCAGTTGATAATCTATTTGAAAGAGCAAGCTTTATTATTACTGAAACCTCAAAAACCCCAACACAGCTTGTTGCCACTGTTGGGAATTTAGCTTATGAGATTGGATTTAGAAAAGTAGTTGTTTCAACTCCTGAGGAGCATGATAGAGTTGTTGCGTTTACAAGCCAGCTTGCTCATATTGTTTCAAATGCCTATGTTAAATCACCAAGCCTTACAAAGCATAGTGAATTTTCTGCTGGAAGCTTTAAGGATTTAACACGGGTAGCTAAGCTTAATGAAGAAATGTGGACTAGCCTTTTCATGTTAAATAAAGAACCACTAATTGAAGAAATTTCTCATATTATAAGTAGCCTAGATGAATATAAGAAGGCACTTGAGGATAATGATAGAGATATGTTAAAACAACTTCTTAAAAATGGTAGAGAGCTTAAGGAGCTTTCTAATAATTTTATGATGAATAAATAATAGAAAACCCCTTTGTTACAGAGGGATTAAGACATAATGACATAAAGCCTAATAATCTTGTTGTTTTCTCGATATTTTTCTCTTATTTTCTTGCAATTAATAGAAAATTATACTATAATAGACTAATAGAGAATAAAATCTAATTTTAATTTAGATTATGTAGATAGGAGATAGTTATGAAATTAGGAGTAACACTTGAGGGCGGAGCGTCTAGAACAGTGTTTTCGTGTGGCGTTATGGACGTTTTGATGGAAGAAAACATAATGGCTGATTATATAATTGGGGCGTCAGCGGGAATTTCCTATGCTGTTTCCTATGCATCACGTCAAAAGGGAAGAAATTTAGATATTACTCGAAAGTATATGGACGATAAAAGATATATGGGAGCAAGACATTTAATTTCTCCTAAAAATCGTGGATATTATAACTTAAATTTTGTTTATGATGAATTGCCAAATAAGCTTGTGCCATTTGACTATGTTGAATTTACAAATTTTAAGGGCGAGATAATTGCTGTTGTAACAAATATAGATACTGGAAAAGCTGAATATTTAGAGGTTCCACGAAATGATAAAACATG
This sequence comes from Clostridiales bacterium, assembly GCA_012800685.1. Lineage (GTDB taxonomy): Bacteria > Bacillota > Clostridia > Oscillospirales > Ruminococcaceae > JAAZZIT01. The sequence goes on along the minus strand of JAAZIT010000453.1, from coordinate 4,887 downwards.
GCAGGTTTTAAGAGCGTCATGTGCACTTCCAATACTTTTTCCTAAAATAAAAATTGGCGGAAAGTTTTATATGGACGGTGGAGTTGCTGATTCAATTCCTTTTGAAAAAGCAATTTCGGAGGGCTGTAATAAAAATATAGTTGTTCTCACGAGAGAAAGAAGCTATATAAAAGCTCCTGAAAGAGCTGGTGCAGTTGCGGAAATTTTGTATAGAAAACACCCTGATTTTGTAAGGGCAATGAAAACTAGAGCTGATAGATATAACCAAGCCATTAAAACCCTAGCCGAGCTTGAAAAAGAGGGAAAGGTTTTTGTTATTGCCCCAACCAATACATATGGAATTAACAGGACGGAAAACAACCCTCAAAAGCTAGAGGTACTGTATAATCATGGTATCAAGCAAACTAAAAAACGTATGGAAGAGCTAAAGGCATATTTAGAAAAATAAATAATTCAAGGGATAGCATGATAATTGCTATCCCTTATTTTAATATTTAGAGCTAAATCTTAGTAAATGCCTAATAAAAACTAATTTTAAGGTGTTTTTTAATAACCATAATCTTATTAGTTAATTAATCTATATCTAAACCCAAAATGACAAATATAATAAACAACTTTGCCAATTATTACTTTATTTCGGCTTGTTAGTATTAATAATTAATCTATTGCCGAATAAGTTACTGCTCTAATTTTTCTAGCTAAATCACTTGTACCAGCACCACAGCTTTGAATGAAAAGCTGAATTACTAAATTTTCAGTTTTGTTGATTACGGCATAATCTCCTGCCCAACCGTCCCAACCAAACTCGCCTAGGTCGGCGTTAGTCTGCCCACCGGACTGGTCAACTAAAACACGCATGAGATTTCCATAACCATATCCACGACAGGATTCCCAGTTATAAACTTTGCTTTGTTCAGGGGTTATCTGATTTGAAGCTAAGAAGTCAACGGTTTTCTTGCCGAGAATTTTTACTCCGTCTAAAGTTCCACCGTTAGCAAGCATTTGTGCAAACCTGCCATAATCATTGAGGGTTGAAACAAGACCTGCACCGCCAGATTCAAAGGACGGCTTAATGTGATAATTGCCAACCCCAAGAAATATGTATTTAAATATATCAAGAGTACCGTCATCCCAATTATAATCGTAAATCTGTGCAAAACGCTTAAGCTTTTCTTCTGGAACGTAAAAATCAGTGTCAACCATTTCAAGTGGAATAAAAATTTCGTCTTTTAGAAAATCTCCATAGCTTTTTCCACTAACGGTTTCAATAATTGCGCCTAGAACGTCGGCTGATAATCCATATTGCCATGAGTCACCAGGGCTAAATGTAAGAGGGATTTCTCCTGCACGCTCCATAAATTGTACAGTGCCTGTTTTTACCCCTTTTTCTGTATCAGCCTGAATATCGTTAAAAAGCTTGTCCATAAGTCTTCCTGAATCGGTGAACTGATCTGGATAAGATATTCCAGAGGTCATATTTAAAAGATCCTTTATAAAAATATCCCTGCCAGCAGGTTTTACTTCACCATTCTTTGAAACCATAGGGTTTTCAAAGCTTTTAATATACCACTTTACTGGATGATAAAGGTCGATTAAACCACGCTCAAATAATATCATTGTAGCAACAGCCGTAATGGGCTTAGTTAGTGAAAAGAGACGAATAATCGTGTCCATTTCCATTTTAATGTTTTTCTCTATGTCTGCCATGCCATAGCTGTTACTAAAAACGATATCTCCATCTTTTCTAATTGCAACCGATGCACCAGCTAGCTTTCCTTGATCTACCTCGCTTTTAACTAGACCCTTAATAATTTCAAGTCTTTTTAAATCCATATAATTAATCTCCCTCTGGTTCACTAGTCCAGTCTAATGGACTAAAATGTCCAATTTCTTTGTAATTTTCAATTTTAAAATCTAAATTGCTAAGTGAGCCTTTTAGATCTTCAATCTCGCTTAATATTTGTTCTCTTTGCTTTAAAAGAAGTTCACGTTTTTGCTCGCTAGTGTCATAATCGCTTATGCAAAGATCCATAAATTCCTTAATGTTTTCCATAGACATTCCAACATTTTTGAGACAACAAATAAGATGAAGCCACTCAATATCCTTTTCCGAAAAAATCCTTATGCCACCGCTAGTTCTTTTTACAAAAGGGAGAAGACCTTCTTTGTCATAATATCTGATTGTAAAAACAGATAGACCTATCATTTCTGATACTTGCTTAATTGAATATTCCATACAGATACTGCCTTTCTCGTCAATGCGTACACTGAAAGTTTTGTTGGTATAAGAATTTAATGTCATGTCTCAACTGCCGATTACCAACAGCTATTAAAAACATATCATAATTCCATAATATTGTCAATAACACTTGACTAATATATGTAGTTAAGACTATAATTAATTTAAGGGAAGAAAGGTTGTAAAATAACTAATTAGGATACAATCTTTGTATATAAAACAATGAATTTAAAGGGAGGAATTAATATGTATGTTCCAAATGAGAGCAGATATGAAAAAATGAAGTATAACCGATGTGGAAAAAGTGGGCTAAAGCTGCCTGCTGTCTCTCTAGGACTTTGGCAAAACTTTGGATATAATGATAGCTTTGCTAATATGGAGAATATGTGCCATACAGCTTTCGACTTGGGTGTAACTCATTTCGATTTAGCAAATAATTATGGAAATCCACATAATGGTTCAGCGGAAGAAAATTTCAAGAAGATTCTCGATAGAGGTATGAGGGAGTTTAGAGACGAGCTTTGTATTTCAACAAAAGCTGGATATGATATGTGGAAAGGACCATATGGTGATAAAAATGGTTCAAGAAAATATCTTGTTTCCTCCCTTGATCAAAGCTTAAAAAGAATGGGACTTGATTATGTTGATATTTTTTATCATCATATAAATGACCCAGATACTCCTGTGGAAGAAACCGCCTTAGCTCTTGATCATATTACAAAACAGGGGAAAGCCCTCTATGTTGGAATTTCAAACTATAATACTGAACAAACAAAAGAAATCCAAAAGATTTTTAAAGAGCTTAGGACACCTTTCATTTTAAACCAGCCCTCTTATTCTATGCTTAATAGATGGATAGAAACAGATGGATTAAGAGATTATGCTAAGGAGGATGGCTTTGGACTAGCAGTGTTCTCACCACTTTATCAAGGACTTTTGACAGATAGATATCTTAATGGAATTCCAGAGGATTCAAGAATTGGAAAGGGTAACACATGGATTAAAAATGAGCTTACCCCTAAAATGCTTGAGGGACTTAATAAGCTTAATGATGTAGCTAAATTAAGAGAACAAAGCCTAGCACAAATGGCTCTTTCGTGGACTCTCAGAGAGGATAAGGTTACCACAGTGCTTATTGGTGCAAGCCGACCAGAACAAATAGTGGATAACGTTCAGGCGGCATATAAAACAGAATTTTCACAAGAACAGCTGAATAAAATCGAGGATATTTTAAATAATATTAGATAATTTGAAACGCAGGGTAAATTTATTTTGCCTTGCGTTTTTGTATTTTTATTTCGACTAGTCTAATATCTCATTGCCTAACTATTCTACTCACCAACTATTTAAATAGTCTGTTTTTTAACCAGCAAAACTGTTAACTACTAAAATATAAACTGATTGACTTTAAAAATATTATGTTGTATTATATAATTAAAGATTATCACAATCAATTCTAATATAAGGAGGGTTTATATGATTGCCAATATGGAGCATTATAGAGTTTTTTATTATGTAGCAAAACATAAATCTATATCACAGGCGGCTGAAAATCTGTATATTTCGCAGCCTGCTGTAAGCCAGTCTATAAAATTGTTGGAGCAAAGCCTTAATTGTAAGCTGTTTTTTAGGACTGCAAAAGGCGTAAGATTAACTCCGGAGGGAGAAAAAATATTTCCATATATAGAAAATGGATATGAAAATATGGAAGAGGGCGAAAAGAAGCTTGGCGAGATGTTAAACTTTGAAAGTGGTGAAATTCGTATTGGTGCAAGTGACATGACTCTCCAGTATTTTTTATTGCCACATTTGGAGAGTTTTCATAAGAAATTCCCAAAGATAAAAATAAAGGTTTCTAATGCCCCAACTCCGGAAACTGTTCAGTCAATGAAAGCTGGAAAAATAGATTTTGGAGTGGTTTCATCACCAATTTTTGAAACTGAGGGACTAAAAATTAACCCTGTTGGAAAAGTTAAAGATGTTTTTGTTGGGGGAGAAAAATTTTATAAGTTAAAGGATAAAATAGTACCTCTTGAGGATTTGGAAAGATACCCTGTAATAAGCCTTGAAAAAAATACCTCATCAACAAGACGAGGTATAGATAAGTTTATGTCAGATAATGGTGTAGAGCTTTCTCCTGAGATAGAGCTTGCAACCTCCGAGCTAATAGTTCGGTTTGCTGAAAGAAACCTAGGTATAGGGGTTGTGGCATATTGCTTTGCAGAGGATTCTATAAAAGAGGGAAAGCTTTTTCAACTAAAAATGGATAAAGAAATGCCAACAAGAGATATATGTATTATCACAAATAAAAAGACAACAATGTCTCTGGCAGGTATGAAGTTTTTAGAGGATATTCTCGAAAACGATTAAGTTTCTAATTGTTAATTGAAAACAATCATTTATTTGTTTATTCATCATTAGGAGTTTATACTTTTGAAATAATTAAAAGATATACTATAAAAGGCATCTATTTAATATGATAAAGAGAGGTTAATTCATGGATCAAGTTGGAATAAGTAAATTAGATTTAAAGCGTCAAAATAGAATGCAGGTTCTAAAAATTTTAAAGCAACAAGGACCTACATCAAGAATTGATATAGCTGGTATATTAGAACTAACGAGGGCTGCTGTAACTATTATAACAAACG
>JAAZIT010000452.1 GCA_012800685.1 Clostridiales bacterium | reverse complement strand
TCATCTGTTATATCTGTTTTATTAGTTGTATTATTAATAGTATCAATCGAAACCGCCTCTTCAATTTTAATAGCTTTGTTTTTTTGAACTCTATCCACAATCTTTTCTTTTCGGTTCTTTAAAAAGTTTACCACCCTATCCCTAAATATTAATCCTAAAATAGCGCAAACGATAAACAAACACATAAGAACTATAGCTGTCACCTTGTGTCCACCGCTAATACTGCTTCCTAAAAAACATGATATCACTATTGCAGGTATTCTAGCAGGCATAACATAACAGAAAAATTTTCTTGCATCTATTTTTGTTAATGGAACAAGGTACGCAAGAGTGTCTTTAGGAGTTCCTGGTATTAGAAACAAGATAAATAAAATATGCTCTAAGCGTTCCCCGTCCTCTAAAAACTTAAATTTTCTTATTTGCTTTTTATCTACAAGTGCTTCAACAAGTGGTCTTCCAAGCCATCTCACAAGATAAAAAACAGCCACTGTGCCTAGAAATACCCCAGCTAGGGACAAAATCGAGCCGACTACCCCTCCAAACATCATTCCACCAACAATTTGAATAGGTGGAATAATTGCAACAACTACCTGTAACGTTTGAATAATTAGAAAAACTAAAATACCTAATGTTTTATATGATACAATGAAATTTTGAAGCTGAACTCTTCCCTCTTGAGTTTTCAATAATTTATAAACAGGAAAAGCTGCAATTGTTATGCAAATCAGAAAAATAACAAAAATCACGAAAGCAATTATTTTGTATTTCATGCTATCCTTATTGATTTTCTTACTCATTAAATTAACTAGTCCTTTCAACATCCTACTTTTTTATTCTTAAAAATTTTTTTCTAAACCAATTATAATAAGAGCTTATTAATCGAGTTAAAGCTATATCATACACGACAAACACAATGTTTGCGAAACCTAGAAGAATCCACGCTCCGTATTTTCCAAAAGCATTGACTTCCTCAAGCATTTCTGAGCTAGAAATAAATCTTATTAATATTTGGTAAAATATAATAACGGCTGCATTAAAAATAGCTATTTTTGCTCCCCAAGATAGTATTTTGCTTTTTATTTTTTCCAATGTGGATTTAAGTATGGGATAATAACCTAAAAACAAAATAAACAAAAGACTTGCATCTTTTACAGGGGTTACAAACAAGCTTAAAATGCCAACCGCCGCATATGTTGACCAAGCCCATTTTTTATTAACTTCAATTACAATTACTGAAATTAAAGTTCCAGAAATAGCTGGCATAGTGTACATTAGTACTGGAATAATTCCAGACATAAACATTGAAACAATTGCAAGTGATGCAATTATTCCACATAAAGCAACGTTAAAGCTTCTTTTGTTTCTATTCTCATTCATAAGCGACCGCCTAACAGCAACTTATTAAATCGCCACCCATACACTCACAGCAGCAGTCAGCACATATTAATCCCTGACATATATCACATCCTGAACACCCACTAGTGTTTGGCTGAGTATTATATTGAGGATTTGGATTACCATTCATGTATCCACCTCTATTTCGGTTCATCTGTTCTAGTGCCGCTTTGTATTCTGGATTTGATGGGTCCATAGTCGAAGCCATTGTAAAATTTTCTGCCGCCTCATTAACCCAGCCTCGTGTATAGCAAATGCTTCCCTTTAAAAAGTACCATTCAGCTACTCTTTCATTTGATGAAATAGCATTAAGCATATTATCAGCCTGCGTAATATTTTTGTCACGAATTAAATTTCTTATACTAACATAATCAGAGTTTGGGTTATTTTGATTATATTGATTATTTTGATAATCCTGATTAGTTGTGCCGTTTTGATAATTCTCAAATTCACTTGCATGACTTCCACCACGTCTTATGTTCATAATTTCGTCAAATGCTCCATTAATTTCTGCCATTTTTTCATCAGCTAAATCACTTAATGGACTTTCTTGATGATTGTCGGGATGATATTTTTTTACCATCTCTTTATAAGCTGCTTTTATTTTTTCATCGCTGTCTTTAG
>JAAZIT010000029.1 GCA_012800685.1 Clostridiales bacterium | reverse complement strand
TATCTATACCCCAACGGATTTCGTCGATACCTTTAATAATAGTTGTTTCTGAGTCGCCATATGGATAGTGTATACCAAAAATGGTTAAGAATCCAAGTAGCAAAATAACAGCAAACACTATAAAAAATACTGGTTTTTTTGTACTTCGCACGTAAGTTCCTCCTAATTTTTATTCCTTTTAAAAGGCGAATGTAGTAATATCTATATAATATGCTAACTAAATAGCTATAAATAGCAAACGCCATTCAATAAGTATAGTATTTTTTGGTACAAAAGTCAAGAGGTTTGGCGATTTTTATAGAATTTGCATAATAGAAATTTAGGTGAATTGGTTAATATCCCAAAAACCAGTAAATTGTAAACGATTCTGAGACAAAGAATAAGTGCTAAAATAGTAAAATTTTAGTGAAAAGGTATAAAATTCACTTGTAAAAACATAATAAGTATTGTATAATTATTACAGAACTACACAAAAACTGGTATAAAATAAAGATATATTTAATGTTTTTGTCGAAGAGGTGCTAAATAACTGTTTTATAAAATGAATGGAGGAATTAAAATGGCAAACAGAATGATATTAAACGAAACATCATATTTTGGTGCTGGTGCAATTAACGAAATTGTTGGAGAGGTTGAGAGAAGAGGCTTTAAAAAGGCTCTTGTTGTAACTGATAAGGACCTTGTAAAATTTGGGGTTTCTAAAAAGGTTACAGACCTTCTTGATAACGCAAAAATTTCCTATCAAGTATATGATGAGGTTAAGGCTAATCCTTCAGTTACTACAGTTCAAAATGGTGTTGAGACTTATAAAGCTTCTGGAGCAGATTGCTTAATAGCAATAGGCGGAGGTTCACCAATTGATACAGCTAAGGCTATTGGAATTATTATTAATAATCCAGAATTTTCTGATGTTACCTCACTTGAGGGAACAGCTGCTACTAAAAACCCAAGTATTCCAGTTATTGCTGTTCCAACTACTGCTGGCACGGCGGCTGAGGTTACTATTAATTATGTTATAACTGATGAGGATAAAAAGCGTAAATTTGTTTGTGTTGACCCACATGATATTCCAGTGGTAGCTGTGGTTGATAGCAATATGATGTCGTCAATGCCTAAGGGATTAACTGCTGCAACAGGTATGGACGCACTAACCCATGCTATTGAAGGACTTACAACCTTAGGTGCGTGGGAGCTTTCAGATATGCTTCATGTTAAAGCTATTGAGATTATTGGAAGAGCTTTGAGGGGCGCAGTTGAGAATGACCCAAAGGGTAGAGAAGATATGGCACTAGGACAATATATTGCAGGAATGGGCTTTTCAAACGTTGGACTAGGAGTAGTTCATGGAATGGCTCACCCACTAGGTGCGTTTTATGATACTCCTCATGGAATTGCAAATGCAGTTATTTTGCCATATGTTATGGAATATAACGCTGAATATACAGGTGAGAAATTTAAGCTTGTTGCTGAAAGCATGGGGGTTGATACAACGGGTATGACACAAGACGAATATAGAAAAGCTGCCGTTAATGCTGTAAAACAGCTTTCAAAGGATGTAGGAATTCCTGAAAAGCTCCATGAAATTGGGGTTAAGGAGGAAGACTTAGAAGCTTTATCGGAATCGGCATTCGCTGATGTTTGCACAGGTGGAAATCCAAGACCATGTACAGTAGAGTCAATTTTAGAGATTTATAAAACAGCATTTTAGGTAATAATAAAAAAATGGGTGGTATATATAAGTACCACCCTTTTTTGTGTAAAATTAAACATCTTAACATGTCTAATTTGAGATAAGTGTGCCTAAAAC
>JAAZIT010000451.1 GCA_012800685.1 Clostridiales bacterium | reverse complement strand
TGGCTAATATATGTAAACTTACAGAAGCTGTCATTAATGACATAACAAGATTGAAATGAGGGGTGGATGAAATATGTTCAGAATAGATGTTGCCTGCCCTAGATGTGGCGGTACAAGAGTAATAAAGTACGGGAGAACTCCTGAAGGAAAACAAAGATATAAATGTAATAATAAAAATTGTAAATGCTCAACATTTTTACTAGATTACAGTTATAGTGGCTCACGGCCGAGAATAGAAGAGGCTATAATTAAAATGGCGAAAAACGGAAAAGAAATACGTAAAACCACTATGACATTAGGTGTATCTACAGCAAAAGTGCTATCAACTCTAAAAAAGCAGAGACTCCAATAAGAACTTAAAGAAATGTAGTTTTTTACTGAAGGACGGAATGAAGTTACAGTATGTTATTTTACTGCTAAATTTTTAAAATACTTAAACAACTTAATGTGTTTTATTTTAAAAGTATAGTTTCAAAAAATCTTTAAGTTAATAACTACACGAAACGTTCAAAAAATAGAATATTTTAAAAACCCCTTTGATTTACATTAAAATCAAAGGGGTTAAATTATGTAATAATAAATCTAATTAAGCTATGCAATATAAAATTATTATTTTTTTAATAATATTTAAATATAAGCTTCTTAAAACTTAACAATTAGAATCATTAGTGTTGTTAATACTATTTGTATTATTGTCACTCATACTAACACTATCACTATCACTATTGTTATCACTATTTTCATTGGCACTACCTAATTCAGCAGTATTTTTACTAACAGCTGTCATTTCACCGATATCATTAGCATTGTTAATATTCTCACTTGAATTATTTTTGTTATTAATATTGTTATTGGCATTATTATTTCCATTGTTGTTTTTCATTTTTAAAATCTTATAAAAGAAAACTTCAATTGAAATTAATGCAATTATTGCACCAGCTACAATGGTAATAATGATGATAAATTTATTATTTTTTGAATCATTAGATTTTTCATTATTTTTTGAGCTATCCTTGTTTACTTTAGACTTATCTTTGTTTTCAGTTTCTGCTTTGTCCTCATCGTATGTTGAATTATCGTTTGAAGTGCCATCTCCGCCATTATTGGTAATTCCTAAAGATTTTCCTGTGCTTCCAACAGTAATACCACCATTTTCTGAAGCGGTAAATGACACAAGCCATGCTAGAGATGCGTTCCAGTTAATTGTACATTCATTTACCGACCACGCTTCTATATTGTCAAGATAGCTTTTTTGAGGGGCAATCTCACCTTTTTTCCAGCCAGAGCCTTGAACCCACGGGTCTTCCATACCTGAGTTTGGACCTCCCACGAGAACCCCGCAAGGGGCTTTTGGAAATAGTTCGTCAATTTGCTTTGACCAATAACGATGATGTGGATATTCAACAGCGTGTGAGCCATATCCAGTTACATATGAATAATCCATAGGATTTCTACCCAAAAGATAGTCAACACCAGATACTACACCGTCAAGATGCTTTGTATCCTTTGAAAGCATGTAAGCGTATGCCATAACAATTGAGTTGTCCGAAACAAAAGAGTTTGAACCCCATACATATCCTTTAGATGAATTAGCGGTGCTAACTGATGATTGGGCTAGTGGTATTCCATATCCTTGATTATTTTCAAGGTTTAAATAATATTCGGAAGCCTTAATAATATTATCTGAAGCAGTAGTAAAATCATTTTTGCTAAAAACCTCATCGTTTAATGCAACTGTAAGTGTACCTAAAGCTGCTGTATGTCCCCAGTCAAAGCTACCTACAGTATCTAAGCTCTCACCACCTTTTAAAGATGTTTCAAGCTTGAGAAAATATTCTGATTTTTTTAAATCGTCATAATATTGTGAATCGCCAGTTGTTGCATAAAGCTCACAAGCTGCCCAATAAAATTCATCTTTTGCATCATCATCACCATAAGCACCACCTCCAACCTTTTCATCAAGTGGAGCAAACATTGATGGGTGCTTTAATGCTGCTGAATATGCGTTTTTTGCGGCTTCAAGACATTTGTTAGAAAATTCGTCATCAATACCTTTCCAAAGTCTTGCTGCTTGAGCGGCACAGGCGGACATATTTAATGTGGCTTGAGTTGTTGGTGGCTTTATAAT
>JAAZIT010000028.1 GCA_012800685.1 Clostridiales bacterium | reverse complement strand
TGGCACTTTGAAGCACATTATTTGGTTTTTAAAAAAATGAAAGATATTGAGGAACATTAAAATATGAAACTTGTAGAAATATTTACAGATGGTGCTTGTTCAGGAAATCCAGGACCAGGAGGTTGGGGTGCAATCTTAAGATTTGGCAAAGTGGAAAAGGAGCTTTCTGGCGGCGAGCTAAACACCACAAATAATAGAATGGAGCTTACAGCAGTAATAAAAGGTCTTGAAGCTTTAAAAGAGCCTTGTAGGGTAACTCTTCAAAGTGACAGCAAATACGTTATTGACTCAGTAGTAAAAGGTTGGGTGTACAGCTGGAGGGCAAAGGGCTGGATAAAAAGCGACAAAAAGCCTGCTCTAAACGTGGATTTGTGGGAAAAATTACTCCCTCTACTAGAAATACATCAAGTCAGTTTTGTTTGGATAAAAGGACATGCCGGACACGCCGAAAATGAACGTTGCGACAGCCTTGCGGTTGCACAAGCCAAAATCCAATAAATTAAAAAATACTTAGCAGGTAGAAAATATTTTATATTCTCACCTGCTTTAGTTATAGCTTTAATATAACTTTCACTTTAAATTAAGTTTAAGATTGTCTTACGGAGTTTCATTTTTTCTGTCATGTTTAATATATCCTTTTTAATATTCTAATATTCATGCTCATTTATTTGCATAGGTTTATTTTTGAATTTACATTTTAGGTATAAAATATGTCTAATTTTAGCAAATAATTTTAGTTTTTTAGATTAATATATATTTAAAACATATTAAATATTTTTGAAATTTCTAGAAAAAACCGTTTTACTATGGAAAAATTGGGTGGTTTATGTTATAATAAAATAAGTTTACCTTAAACAGTTAATTTGTAAAAAAATCAAAAAACTAGAGGTTAGTAAAAAAATGGTTAATTATGACGTGATTATTGCTGGAAGTGGTGCAGCAGGTTTATATTGTGCACTTAATCTTTCATCAGATTTAAAAATACTAGTGGTTTCTAAAAAGGAACTAACACTATGCAACTCTGCACTTGCCCAAGGAGGCATTGCGGGAGTTTATAATAGCCCTGAAGACAGCCCGGAATTTCACAAAAATGATACGTTTATTGCAGGTGGATTTGAAAACGACCCTGTTTCCACGGATATTCTTGTAAACGAGGCTGAAATTGACATTGGAAAGCTTATTGAATTAGGTGTTAGCTTTGATAAAAATCCTGATGGAAGCTATCATCGTACCCTTGAGGGTGGTCACAGCAAGCACCGTATTTTTCACTATAAGGACGCAACAGGATTTGAAATTTTGTCAAAGCTTTTGCTCCACGTTAAAATCTTACCTAATGTTGATATTATTGAAAACGCAATTATTGATGACGTTTCAATGACAGATACAGGATTTTCATTTGAAATAATCCATGAGAACAAGAAAAAGGTTTATAACAGCCACTATGCTGTTATGTGTACAGGTGGAATTGGTAGAATTTATCAACACACCACAAACTCAGCCATTGCAACAGGCGACGGAATAACCTTTGCGTACAACATGGGTGCTGACATTAAGAACTTAATTTACATTCAGTTTCATCCAACAGCTTTTAATGACGAAAAATCTAGAGAATGTTTTCTTATTTCAGAAGCTGTTCGTGGTGAGGGTGCTTATCTAAAGAATTGCAAGGGCGAACGATTTATGCAGAACTATGACAATCGCTTAGAGCTTGCTCCTCGTGACGTGGTCTCTAACTCAATTATATTTGAGGCACAAAAAACTGGTAGCGAAAATTTTTATCTTGATATTACTCACAAGGATCCTGAGTTTATTAAAGCTCGTTTTCCTATGATATATAAAAATTTATTAGCCTATGGCTTTGACATGACAAAAGACATAGTTCCCATATTCCCTTGTCATCATTATCTCATGGGCGGAATTGACGTTGACACTTATGCAAGAACTAGCATTGAAAAGCTTTATGCTTGTGGTGAATGTTCTCACACTGGTGTCCACGGAAACAATAGGCTTGCAAGCAACTCTCTTCTTGAGGCTTTAGTATTTTCAAGACGAGCTGCACTAGATATAAATGGAAAAATAGTCAAAAGTAAGAATAATAACTTTCAAACTCACACATTTGAAGACACCAGCAATTACCCACTTGTACCAACTGGAATAAAAACAGAAATAAGAAAAATTATGCAAGAAACTTATTTTGTTATTCCTAAGGTTGAAAAAATGGCTGACGGATTAAAGCGTGTTACAGAAATCAAGGACATGCTTGAGGGTGGAAAATTCTTTAAGGATCAAAATTATGTTGAAGCAAAAAGCCTAGCAACAGTGGCATTTATTGTGCTAACCGAAGGAAATAAAATTATTTCAGAAAGTGCCAACATTAAAGTTACAGAAGACAAAGGAGAATAGCCTATGTTATTAATGCAATTTCAAATTGACGATATTATCAAGTCAGCCCTCATTGAAGATATAAACTATATAGATGTAACAACAGATTATCTAATTGAAGAGGACTCAACATCAACTGCAAAATATGTTGCAAAGGACAGCGGAGTTCTTTGTGGAATTGATATGGCAATGAGAGTGTTTGAACTTTTAGACAAGGACTTCTCAGCTAGAATATTTATAAAGGACGGACAGGCTGTTGAAAAGGGCGATGTTATTGCAGAATTTAAAGGAAAAACAAGAGCACTCCTTAAAGGCGAGCGAACAGCACTTAATATAGTTCAGCATTTGTCTGGAATTTCTACTGCAACAAACAAATGTGTCGAGTTAGTTGCTGGAACAAATACGTCGATTGCTGAAACTAGAAAAACCCTCCCTGGATTAAGAGCTATTCAAAAATATGCTGTTACAGTTGGTGGGGGAAAAAATCACAGATATAATCTTTCAGATTGCGCAATGCTAAAGGACACACACCTTGACGCTTACGGGAGCATTGCTAATGCAGTAAATGCTTTAAGAAGCAAAATGGGACACACCACAAAAATTGAGGTTGAGGTTCAGAATCTTGAACAGCTTGAGGAGGCTTTAGAGGTTGGTTGCGAAATAATTATGCTTGACAACATGACCTGTGAGGAAATGTCAAAAGCTGTTGCTATTACAGCAGGCAGAGCAAAGCTTGAAGCATCCGGAAACGTAACAAGTAAAACAATTAAAGAAATTGCTGAAACTGGTGTTGATATAATTTCAATGGGCGCATTAACTCATTCAGTAAAAGCGTTTGATATATCAATGAAAATGATAAATTAATCTGAAAGGACATTTAATATGATTGAGCTAGAACGAGGACAGGGCGATGTACTTTTTATCGTGCACATGGACAATGGCGATGACCAGCAGATACTATGGTCCGACGTTATGTCGCTTTGGGGAAAAGCAGGAGTAAAAATTAGTGGAGTTGGGGCTTTAATACAAGAACCAGCAATTCTATTTTGGATGACAAACGATAATGGTTTAGACGGCATTATTGCAGCATGGGACATTGAAGAAAAGAAAATAATTCACATTTCAGAGGGAAGCTTTACAAGAAGAGCGCTTATTTACGGAAATATGGTTTTCTCACTTCGTGAAGTACCAAAGCCTGATTTAAGTGAAATGTTCTTATGCGGAACAATATTTAAAACCATAGATGCTGTTAGCAAATCCAAGGTTAATGCTGCGTCATTGGACATAAAGGTTTTTGATAAGAAGTTTAATGCTGATAACTATAAGCTTTCAGCAAAGGACGGTTGCATTTTTGCTGGATTTAGAGATGAAATTAAAAAGGTTGAGCTTGTTAGACAGCCAAACCCTAACAACGTCAATAATCCCGAAGTAGGAAATGGAAAGCTACCAAGTTAAGATACAATATTTAATAGACTGATATTACAAATGTGATATCAGTTTTTTGTTATTTTAAATTTATTTCCTCTTTTAAGACAAAGGGTTGTAAATACCTAGCCCCCAATACTAAATTTATCATAAAAATTAGTATTTAATGTTAAATTCTTTTCAAATGATGAAAAATATGGTATAATAAATAGTAATGTATATAATGCCAAGGAGGATAAAAATTAATGAATATTAACCAAACACTAGCACAGGAGTTTAAGCTCCAGCAACAACAAATTGACAGCACCATTGAGCTAATTGATGACGGGAAAACCATTCCCTTTATTGCTCGTTATCGTAAAGAGGTAACTGGTTCGCTTGATGATCAAGTTCTCCGTGAGATTTTTGATAGGCTAACCTATTTGAGAAACCTAGATAAGAGAAAAGACGATGTTTCTAACTCTATCACTGAACAGGGCAAAATGACTGATGAGATTGCTTTAGAAATAAGCAAGGCGGCAACCTTAGTTGAAGTGGAGGACATATATCGTCCATTTAAACAAAAGAGGAAAACAAGAGCAAGCGTTGCTCGTGCTAAGGGACTTGAGCCTCTAGCTGAAATAATACTTCTTCAAGATGAAAATACAAACCCACTTTTAGAGGCAGAGGCTTTTTTAGTTGAAACAGAAGAAGCAGACAAATCTGTAGCTGATGTAAATGTTGCTATTCAAGG
>JAAZIT010000027.1 GCA_012800685.1 Clostridiales bacterium | reverse complement strand
GAGGCCGCGGTCCCACGAGAGACATTTCTCCTCTTATAACATTTATTAACTGTGGAAGTTCATCTATACTCGTCTCTCTCAAAAAACGACCGACCCGAGTAACCCTTGGATCATTGTCATAATTAAAAAGTCCTGTACCAATATTTTCTGCGTTCAGAACCATAGTCCTGAATTTATACATATCGAATTCTTTTCCGTTTAAGCCTAATCGCTTTTGCTTAAATATGACCGGGCCGTCTGAATCAATTTTGACTGCAATCGCAATGACCGCTAAGCAAGGCGAAAGAATAAGCAATCCGATCGATTATAGGAATATATCCATTAATCGTTTAAATAAAAAGTACATAAAATCGTCCTTTAAAAAACAAATTTATATGTCTTGAATAAATCGTCAAACTTCTCGCTATTTTTAATCAACTCTGTTTCTCCTGTTTCTTCATCGTAATTGACAACAGGAAAATTGGGCAAAATAAAGGGAGGTTTCAATACGATCGAATAGGATCCAACGTTTTCAAAAACAACGTAATCACCAACGCCCAATTCCCCATTGAACCCCCTATACAAATAATCTGATTCAATACATGTGTATCCCCCAAAGTCCAGTGCAGAATAATGTTTCCTTTCAGTTGCATCAGAAGCATAAACAGACAATGGCGGATTTTTTTTGTTTAGCGTCGGGTTAATATTATAAATACTTCCTAACACAGTCGCAATGTCTTTGCCTCTTATATTTTTTATGCTTTCAACTTTGCAGGCAAACTTCATTATATCTCCAACAAGGGCGCTGCCTGGCTCAATAAACAGTTTGGGTTTTTTATCGCTTCCGGAAAACCTTTCTGCAAATTTCTTAGCTACAGTGTTTGCGTAATCTTGATACGATGGAATGTTTGATTTAAATTGAGATTTTAATGAGCAAGGCATTTTACCATATAACCCACCACCGAAATCAATTATGTCAGGAATAAAGGGGATTTCATTTTCAATTAAGTTCAGCATTTTATCAGTTCTTGAATACCAAGTCTCAAGACTGCGGTCGGCAAAATGGCATTGTACTGAAATAAAATTGATATTACTGTAGGCCCTTAGTCTATGAATTGTATTTGCAAATTCACTTGAATGGACGTCAAAACCAAATCGAGATACCACTTCATCTCCAATATCAAAATTACATCTTATTCCCAGATTGAAAATCTTTTCAGGATGCTGCTGTACGATCTCTTCAATGTTTTCTGTCTCAGCAGTTGAATCGATATTGACGATCCCACCGGAAAGCATAAGTTCCTTAACAGCTGACTTGTTTTTGTATGGTCCGTTAAATATTATCTTACAAGGATCTACTCCGATACGTTTAGCGATTTCATATTCCATGTCTGACACAATTTCTGCATATCCGCCAAGATCATTTATGGCATTGCATACTTTAGGGATATAGTTTGTTTTATATGAATAAGCTATGTATGATTCCGCATATATTTTTCTGAAAGCATCCTGCAACTCTTTAAAGTTTTCTTTAAGCTGTTT
>JAAZIT010000450.1 GCA_012800685.1 Clostridiales bacterium | reverse complement strand
TGTTAACAAGTATTGTTTAGGAGAAAACATGAAATATTTAAAAGATAGTACCCTGCTGACTAGTTGTCTTGTAGTATTTTTTGGTGGGTCATTAGGTAGCTTGTTCAGGCTACTAATTACC
The DNA here is from genome assembly GCA_012800685.1 of Clostridiales bacterium. Taxonomy (GTDB): domain Bacteria; phylum Bacillota; class Clostridia; order Oscillospirales; family Ruminococcaceae; genus JAAZZIT01. The sequence goes on along the minus strand of JAAZIT010000450.1, from coordinate 2,878 downwards.
GAAATTCCAAATATTGGGAGTAGTCCTTGGGTTATAGTAGTCATCAATGTTTTAGGATCATTCTTCCTTGCTTATATCGGAGCAGTCATTCCTGACAGCTATGACTATTCTTTAATTTTAAAAAATTTTATAGGGACGGGTATCATGGGTGGCTTTACAACATTCAGCACATTTATACTTCAAATTAATCAATTAGGTAGAGAAAATTTTTTAATTAGTATTATTTATACATTAATTAGTTTTATACTGGCTTACATTGCAGTTGTTTTTGGGAAAAATGTAGGAAAAAATCGGAGATTAAATCAGTGAATTTTTTTAACTTTTATTTGTATTTCTGTTTAGCTGCTGGGCTAGGTGCTGTTATTCGATATCTAGTTATAAGTTTTATGCCAAGGATTACAAATTTTTTCACAGGTGTTTTTTATGTTAATATTATTGGTGCTTTTTTGATGGGTGTATTATCAGTTAATATGAACAGCAACGTCTGGCATATTATTATTGGAACGGGTTTTATTGGCGGCTTGACGACATTCAGCACCATGATGACACAGGGAGAGCAGTTTAATAGTTTTAAACGGAGTATGGTATATTTTGCATTGACATTAGTCTTAGGAATTTTTTTATTTATTGTAGCTATACACATACACGTTTAACGAAATACTTTGAATGTGAAACACGCAGTTTTAAATGTCTTTGATGTTTTGTTAATACATACACAAAACGAATTCGCTTGATTCTGTTTTAATCAAAGAATGAGAATATATAAAGAAAATCGTTAAATTTTCCTGTATTTGGAATCAACCCCCTTTTTGTTGTAAACTGATTTTATGTTTAAAAAAAGAATTAGACTCAATACATCAAAGCTGTCAGTAGTATTATATGGCACACTTATAGGTTTTTTAACAGGAATAGTTGTTAGTGTCTTCCGCTGGACAATTGAAAAATTGCTTCAATTTGTGCAAACGCTGTATCTCGATATTTCACATGGCAATATAGCGTTAATATTTTTAGTGATAACTGCTAATTTAATTTGTTTTTTAATTGTTTCATGGATGTTAAACAAAGAACCTAATATATCCGGTTCCGGCATTCCACAGGTTGAAGGTCTATTATTGGGTGAACTAAAAATAAACTGGTGGTCGACATTGTGGCGGAAATTTATATCAGGAATTTTGGCTATTGGTAGTGGTTTAATGCTGGGGCGGGAAGGTCCTTCAATTCAACTGGGTGCATCAATTGGTCAGGGTGTGGCATCATATAAACGTCTTAGTCATAATCAATCGAAAGGGCTTATAGCCAGTGGTGCCGCTGCAGGTTTATCAGCTGCATTTAATGCACCTTTAGCCGGCGTTATGTTTGTATTGGAGGAAGTCTATCACAGTATTTCTCCCTTTGTCTGGGTTGGTGCATTGACAGGCGCAAGCGTTTCGGATTTTGTCTCTACGGTTTTGTTTGGCCAAACACCAGTTTTATCTATTGGACACTTAAGCGTTTTCCCGGTACAGTTATATGGTTTATTGTTGGTATTTGGTATTATATTAGGCTTATTTGGCTTTTTATATCAAAAATTTTTACTATTCAGCTTAAATTGTTACAGTAAAATTAGGGTTCCTAAATATTTATACGGTATCGTGCCGTTTATCTTGGTGATACCGATTGGAATTTTATGGCCAAATCTTTTAGGTGGGGGAAATAATTTAATTTTATCACTGAAAGAAGCACCTATGACAATGAAAATGATCATCGTAATTTTGTTAGTTCGATTTGTTTTCTCAATGATTAGTTACGGTTCCGGTCTGCCAGGGGGAATATTTTTACCTATTTTGACTCTAGGTGCACTAAGTGGCGCATTGATGGCTCATATATTTGTCTATTTACATCTCATGAGTGCAAATTATGCTTTAAACTTTATTGTGATCGGTATGGCAGGTTATTTCGCATGTATTGGTAAAGCACCATTTACTGCAATTATTCTTATCTTTGAGATGGTTGGGAGTGTGACCCACATTTTACCTTTAGCACTTGTAAGTTTAGTAGCCTACTTAGTAGTTGATCTATTAAATGGTGCACCAATATATGAATCTTTATTAGAACGTTTGTTGAAAAGAAAACCAGCGCATTTAGCGACGTCCTCCATGATAACTATGGAAGTCACTGTTCTTGCTGGTGGTATGCTAGAAGATCAACAAATAAGAGACTTACAACTGGAATCAAATAGTTTGATTACACTGGTCAGAAGATCTGAAAATGTACTGATTCCCAAAGGAGACTTAGTATTACGTGCTGGTGATATTATTTATATTAGAATGAACCAAAAAGATGCAAAAATTACTAGAAATCAACTATCACTTAACAACTAAATAAATTTCAAAAACACGATTTTAGAGTTTTTGCGTCGAAAAGATAAATTCGTTATCAATTAAATTACAATTACAGAAATAATTACCAGGAGATTCTTTTTTACAAATAATTGGAACCAGCTTTAGTTTCAAATTCAATTGAGATAACATCGCTTTATCGTAATTTAGAGTGTTTTGATTGAGTGAGCACATCGTAATAGTGAAATTATATTCAACATAATTGTATCAAAATAAAAATTTGCCTAAGAAGAGATGGAGTATGATGATATAAAAATTAGTTTTGTACTAACCATCAGCTTTTTTTGGTGTAAGTTCTTTGTTTAAACAATTTCTATATATTCCTTTTTTGCTAATAAAAAATCATATTTTTTTAATTAGAGACAGAAAATGTCTTTTTAAAAATTATATCGTAGGATCAGGACAATAATATATAGCGAAATTTGATTTGAATAATAAAACTATGGTATATTTAACTTAATTTAATTTAAACGGTTGGGCGCAAGCTTCAAGAATTGTTA
>JAAZIT010000449.1 GCA_012800685.1 Clostridiales bacterium | reverse complement strand
TGTTTCGAGCGTCAGTTTGGTGCAGAAAATTGGTGATAATGAGCATGGTTGTAGTTTGGGGTGCAGAGGGAGATTTGAAAATGGTTATTGTTCAGTAGACTCTAATTACATGTATTGCAATCCTTTCCATTTGCTCTTTTGTCATTGGTCACACCTTCCTTTCCACAAAACTAAAAAAAGCGGGATATTTCGCTAAATTCCGCCCTTTATACATACCTATCGACAATACTATTTTACCATAAACCGACTCCCATTTCCTTTATTTTCCTATTTGTGGCAAAAATAGGAAAACCCGGCAGCGTAATTACTACCGGGCTTGAGTTGCTCATTTTACCATTCCCTTAAAATCCCGGCACTGATAATATCACGCACCCTGCTTACACTAAGTTTATACTCTTTTGCAATCACCTCACACTTAACTCCCGCTTGAGCTGTTTCAACAATAAGCGCATTGCGTTCCTCATCGGTCATGGGTTTTGGATTCTTTCCAAAGAAATGTCTTCCACCCATAAAGGCTTTATTGGCTTCAAGGTACTTTTCTTCACCAAACATATCTATCATTTCTTTTGTGCTAATGGTTCTCATATCAACACCATTTACCTTTCGGGCGTAATTCTTCTTTCAGGTCAATACCGCTTATGTCAAGAATAATAAATTCTTCAATAAATCCTTTTTTTCTAAAGTTGCGCATACAATGATAATAGCCATCGCCTTTCTGGATAATATCCCTGATCCACACAAAGTGTATGCGTTGGCAACATGGGCACACAAAGAACAGCATCCCCCTTGCTGAAGCAATCGGCTTTACAATTCTGTATTCCTCTTCATCATATTCAACACCATTCCTATCATCAATATAGAAGTGATTGCGTCCTCTTTTAATGTATTTAATGCTACTGGTTAGCCACTTGGGCTTTAGTCTGATTAAATCTGATAGATTCATTGTCTTTTTCCTTTCATGTTTTTTGATTGAGTATTTTTCATGTTATAAGCTCTTTCCTTGTCACCTTATTTCTTTGCACGTCACCCCTAAATCTGTTGATTTACAAGGGAAAACGAACATTGTTTTCTTCATGGTGACAAGGTGACGGGCATTTGTCTTATATTTTATATTTTTAGTATATATAATGATTTTTTCTATAATATTTTTAATATAATAAAGAAATACAATATACCTCGTCACCTCGTCACCAATTTTGATAATCCTTTGTTTTTACTGCGTTTTTAGGGTGACGAGGTAATTTCTTTTACTTGTCGTACCTCGTCATGCTGCTTGTCACCCCTATGGTTTTTGCACATAAACAGATGTCCGTTCCTTTCCAATTCTTTCAACTTTCAATTCCGGCAAATGAGATAGCAAGCTTTTTGAAAACGCCGACTTAACCATTTTTTCTTTTTCAAGCCCATTTTCAAAGCAAAATTTACTATACCACTGGTATACAAGAGCAACAGGTTCATTTTCGATTTTTCTTTCTTCTTCCTTACATTCACGAATGAAGGCCAAAACAGGATTATTGTCACGGTCATATTCTTCAATAGCATTCTGTGTTTTCTGTGAAGTGCTAAAACCTTTGTTTTCTAATATTCGCTTCAAACCCTGCACCCCCAAAACAATTAGATATTCCATGGCCGATTGCGTTTTTAACTTTTCGCCAATGTAAGGGTCAAAGTCTGGATCATCTTTGCTAAAGTGTCTATCAAACGGTATGATAATCAGCCTGCGTTTGATACTTGCAAACTCCCCACCCTTTCCAATTCTTGAGATTTTATTTGCGCTAAAGTACAATTTAGCGTATGGCTTGAAGCTGAATTTGTCCCGCCCCTTGTATTCAGCGTCAATATCTTCACCGGTAACTATTTTTTTGAATACCGATGGATCAACAATAAATTCGGCAGAAATATCATCGCCAATATTGGCAAGCTTGCCGAACAGCATCACAGTT
>JAAZIT010000448.1 GCA_012800685.1 Clostridiales bacterium | reverse complement strand
TAGTGAATTTTGGGATAATATATTTAAAACAGCGAAGAATTAATAAAAGAAAGCAAAAAGAAAATAATAAAAAAAATAAAGTTAATACTAAAAATAAAAAGGAGTTGTTATTAAATGAGTGAAAATCATCTAGAAAGTTTGGTAACTAGTGCAATGGAAAAAATTAAGGAAATGGTTGACTGTGAGACAATAGTAGGTAAGCCAATAATTGTTGCAGACGGAACAACTATTATTCCAGTATCAAAGGTTTCCTTTGGTTTTGCTTCTGGTGGAAGTGATCTTCCTACAAAATCTTCAAAGGATTTATTTGGTGGTGGTTCAGGTGCTGGAATTACAATTTCCCCAATTGCTTTTATTACTGTTTGCAATGGCGAAGTTAAGCTTCTTCAGCTTTCAATGAACGCTAATAAGGAAAATGCAATTATTAATATGGTACCAGATGTAATTGATAAAGTTGCCAGTTATATTAACAAAAAAAGTGATTCAGATAAGTAATTAATAACAGTCGTAAATTTAGTATTTTTTCTAACAAAATCGAGCATAATGTTTTTGTATTAATAAAAACAGAGGTGTGAGTTTGTGGAGAAAATTACTAAAAAAATAACGGCTTTATTTCTAGTAGCTATTATGACGATTGCTTTACCGACACAAGCTGCTAGTGCTATCTCAAACGGAGATATTTCTGCCGCTTCAGCAATACTCATTGAAGCTGATAGTGGCAGGGTTATTTATGAAAAAAACGGCTATACTCAAATGCCTATGGCATCTACGACAAAAATCTTGTCTACTCTAATAGCCTTAGAGCAGAAAAATCTTGATGAATATTTTACGGTTGATAGCAATGCTATAAAGGTTGAGGGTTCATCTATGGGATTGGTAGAGGGCGACAAGGTTACTTTGCGTACTTTGTGCTATGGAATGATGCTACCTAGTGGTAATGATGCAGCAAATGCTACAGCTGTAAAAATAGCTGGGAGTGTTGAAAAATTTGCAGAGCTAATGAACCAAAAGGCTAAAGAGCTTGGTATGAAAAATTCAAGCTTTGTTACACCTTCCGGGCTTGATGATTATACTGATAATCACTATTCTACAGCTTATGATATGGCTATTTTAACATCTGCGGCAGTAAAAATACCGGAATTTGTAGAAATCTGTTCAAGCTTAAATGCTAAACTTAATTATGGTAATCCACCCTTTGACAGGTGGCTAACTAATGGTAACAAGCTTTTGAGGTACTGCGATGGAGTTTATGGTGTAAAAACTGGTTTTACTGACAAGGCTAGACGATGTTTAGTTTCTGCCTGTGAGCGTGATGGGGTTAATTTGACTTGCGTCACACTTAATGCTCCAGATGACTGGAATGATCATTCTAAGCTTTATAATTACGGATTTTCACAGATTAGTAGCTATACACTATCCCAAAACGATTTTAATATTTATGCCAACATAGTTGGTGGAGAAAAAGATAATGTAAAATTAAAGCTAAGTGAATCCTCTTCGGTTTCGTTATTTCAAGGGGAAATTAGTAATGTTAAAACAGAAATTGTAATTCCAAAGTTTCACTATGCACCAATTATTAAGGGTGAGGAATTAGGAAGAGCAAATTATTACATTGATAATAATTTAGTGAAATCAGTTTCTTTAGTTGCATGTGACGATGTTTTAGTAAATGTTCCTGAAGAACAGGGAGTAGTAAGAAAATATATAAGAAAATTTAAAAATTTTATTTTTAAGAATAGATAATTACGCAGAATTTTCTGCGTTACATATTAATTTAGGAGATTACTTAATGGAAAAAACCAGAATACAAAAATTAATTGCCGATAGCGGATATTGTTCAAGGAGAAAAGCTGAAGCCATGATTGCAGAGGGACGTGTAAAGGTTAATGGACGTGATTGCAAGCTTGGTGACAAGGCTGGAAAAAGGGACCTTATCAGTATTGATGGTAAAAACCTTCATATTCCTCGTAAAAAAGAAATGATTTATATCATGATGAACAAGCCACGAGGATATGTTACAACGATGAATGATGAGCTTGACCGCAAATGTGTAACAGACCTTTTGAAGAATCTAGACCAACGTGTTTTTCCTATTGGACGTTTGGATAGAGTTTCGGAGGGGCTATTGTTGTTCACAAATGACGGTTCTTTTGCAAATGATGTCATACATCCTTCAAAGCGTATTTCTAAAACATATCGTGTTACAATTAGACCCGATATTAACGATGATCAACTAGTAAAGCTTGCTGATGGTGTTGAAATTGACGGCAGAAAGACACTTCCTTGTTCCGTAATTGTTTTGGACAAGCAACCTGGTAGAGTGGTTCTTCAAATGGTTATTAGAGAAGGAAGAAACCGTCAGATTAGAAAAATGTGTGAGGCTGTGGGTGTTGAAGTAGCAAGACTTAAGAGAACTTCAATTGGTCCATTAAAGCTTGGAATGCTAAAACCAGGTGATTACAGGGAGCTTAAACCAGATGAACTAAGAGCAATAAGAAGTGCTCTTGAAAAAGCAAGCAGGTGATACAATGTTAGAAATATTACAAACTAAAAATATTCAAAATTACAATGAACTTATAAAAAATTTAAAATTAGACATTAACAGTACTTATGTAGTTGAAGCAACGGATAATGAAATAGTTAATGGAATCGGTGTTTATCATTTTGATAAAAATGTTTTATTCATTGATTATATCGACTCAGAATCTGATTTAACTCTTTTTGATGGAATTGTGAGATCTATTTTATTTCTTACTATGTTAAAGGGAATTGAAAAAGCAATTTTTAACCAAATTTTGACAGAAACCTGTGTTAAGCTTGGTTTATTGGAAAAGAATCAAAATCAGTTAAATACAATAAGTGATTTTCTAGGGAAATGTAAAAGTTGTGAAAAATAATGGGATATTTACTTGTTATTTATGTTAAAATATAGTATAATATTAACATGTGATTTTAGCTTAATCGTTTAATTTTTGGCGATTTAAGTTTTAAATATGAATGGAGGATAATGTATGTCAGATTTTAATTCAAAGTTTAATGAACTAAAAGCCGAGGCTACAGCAAACACTCCTGCAAGAGAAAGACTAAAAAATCTATTTGATGAAGGACAATTCACTGAACTAAATGCTTATGCAAAAAATAATGGTTCAATGACAGGAGTAATCACTGCATATGGATATGTTGAAGGAAATCCAGTTTATGCTTTCTCACAGGATATCACTGTAAATAATGGAGCTTTTTCTAAAGCACAGGCTGAAAAAATTTATAAGGTATATGATTTAGCAGCTAAAACAGGTTTGCCTATCGTGGGGATTTATGATTCTTTTGGTGCTGATTTAAGTGATGGTATTAATGCTATGACGGCTTACGGTGAGATACTTATGTCAGTAAGCAATCTATCAGGAGTTGTTCCACAGGTGTCTGTTGTTGCTGGTACGTGCGCTGGAACTGCTGCAATGCTTGCGCAGTCTGCTGATTTCGTTATTATGGCAAAGGATGCCGAGATGTTTGTTACACCAAATACTTCTATTGAAAATTTGGCTGTAACATCTGCAAAGGCTGGAACTACTGCCGTTGTCTGTGATGACGATAAGGCTGCAATTGAAACAGCTAAAAATATTCTTATAAAGCTTCCTCAGAACAATCTTTCGCCAGTTCCAATGTTTGAATTTTCAGAGCCATCTGTTAATTTTGGTAATAATGATAGCGCTGATAAAATTGTTAGAGCCACTGCTGATGACGAAAGTGTTATTGAACTTTATCCTGAATATGGAAAATCTGCTTACACTGCCTTAGCAACTATTAGCGGAGGAACTGTTGGTGTTATTGCAACAAACAAAGTTTCTGAAAAATTAACTGCACAGGACTGCTCGAAAATTGCTAGATTTGTAAGAACCTGTGATGCTTTTGCTGTTCCAGTAATTACTCTAGTTGATACAGAGGGCTTTGAGGTTTCAGATTCTCTCGAAGTACAGGGTGCTGTAAAAAACATGACAATGCTTGCTCATGCTTATGCTGAAGCAACCACAATAAAAATATCAGTTGTTACTGGAAAAGCTTATGGTCCAGCTTATATTGCTTTAGCTGGAAAAGGTGCAAATTCTGATTTAGCCTATGCACTACCAAATGCAGTTATTTCTCCACTTGATCCTCTAGCTGCTGCTGAATTCTTTACACACGACAAGCTAAAGGGTGCTGGTGATATTAACAAAACAAGACAGACTCTTGCTGATGAATATGTTTCTAATGAGGCTTCTGCGATTGTGGCTTCATCAAAGGGTTGCATTGACAATATAGTAACAGCTAAAGAACTAAGAAGCACTATCTCAGGTGCTATTGAAGTAATGGCTGGAAAGCGTATTTCTAGACTTCCAAAGAAGCACAGCAATATGCCTCTTTAATATATATGTTTTACACCTTAATTTTTGAAAGGATTTGTTTTAATTATGAAAAGATATAATATTACCGTAAACGGAAAAGCATATGATGTTGCTGTTGAAGAAATAAGCGGAGATGCTCCAGTTGTTTCAACTCCAGTGGCTACTCCAGTTGCTCCAGTTGCTACTGCTCCTGTAATTACAGGTGGTACTGAGGTTACATCACCAATGCCCGGCACAATCTTAGATATAAAGGTTGAAGTTGGCGACGTTGTTAAGTCTGGACAACCAATTGTTGTACTTGAAGCCATGAAAATGGAAAATGATGTAAATGCTACTTGCGATGGTAAAATTGTAAGCATTGCTGTTACTAAAGGTACAAACGTTGAAACTGGAAAAGTTTTAGCGATTATTCAATAATACATTATGAAAGGAAAGAATTAAATGGCTAAGTTAAAGATAACCGAAACCGTACTTCGTGATGCTCATCAGTCGCTTATAGCAACTAGAATGACTCTCGATGAAATGTTGCCTATTCTTCCTGCTATGGATAAAATTGGTTATTATTCAGCTGAGGTTTGGGGTGGAGCAACCTTTGATGCTTGCCTTAGATTTTTAAGTGAAGATCCTTGGGAAAGACTTCGCACAATTAGAAAAGAAATGCCTAACACAAAGCTACAAATGCTTTTTAGAGGTCAAAATATGCTTGGATACCGTCATTATGCTGACGATCTAGTTGAATATTTTGTTCAAAAATCAGTAGCCAATGGTATTGATATAATTAGAATTTTTGATGCCCTAAATGACATCAGAAACCTAGAAACTTCAATTAAATCAGCTAAAAAAGAAGGCGCTCATGTTCAAGTAGCAATTTCATATACACTTGGTGAGGTATTTACACATAAGTACTACATGGATTATGCTAAGAAAATTGAGAGTGTTGGTGCTGATTCTATTTGTATTAAGGATATGGCTGCACTACTTACACCTTATGAAGCTCAAACATTAGTTAGAGACTTAAAATCAGTTGTAAAAATTCCAATTCAGCTTCATACTCACTATACCTCTGGACTTGCTTCAATGTGTATAATGAAAGCTACTGAAGCAGGTGTTGATATAGTTGATACAGCAATGTCGCCTTTAGCACTTGGTACGTCTCATGCTCCAACTGAGTCAATTGTTGCCGCTTTTCAAGGTACTGAATATGATACTGGTCTTAACCTTAAGGCTTTAGGAGAGGTTAGAGATTATTTCATGACACTAAGAAAAAAATATATTGATAATGGTTTATTAGACCCTCAGATGCTTGCAACTGACGCTGGTGCACTTATCTATCAGGTTCCAGGTGGAATGCTTTCAAATCTTCTCTCACAGCTTAAACAGGCTGGAAAGGCCGATCAGTTTAATGATGTTCTTCTTGAAGTTCCAAAAGTCCGTAAGGATTCAGGCTTCCCACCACTTGTTACTCCAACATCACAAATTGTTGGTACACAAGCTGTATTTAATGTAATAACAGGGGAGAGATACAAGACTGTTACTAAGGAATTTAAAGGTTTAGTTCGTGGTGAATATGGAAAAACTCCTGTAGATATTGATCCACTGTTCCAAAAACAAATTTGTGGTAATGAAGAGCCAATAACTTGTCGTCCTGCTGATTTACTTGAGCCAGAACTTGACAAGCTGAAGGATGAATGTTCAGAGTGGATAGAACAAGAAGAAGATGTTCTTAGCTATGCAATGTTCCCTAAAGTTGCCCCAAAGTTCTTTGAAGAACGAAGAAACAACAAATTTGGAATTGATACTAAACATTCCGATTCTGCCAACAAGGTGCATCCACTATAGATTATAATAATATAGCCACTGGGAAACCAGTGGCTTTTTTGTTGGCTTTAACCTAACAATTTACATAATTCATTTACAATTTAAATAACAAAATTAAAATTGTAAAGTTATTGTTTAACTTATCAAAAGCTAACAGAACATAGAAAAGAATTATTAAATTTATTAAAAATCATTATAAAATATATAATGTAAAATATTAAGTAAAATATAAAAATTATTTAGGCAACTTTAGATTCAAAATAAAAAACGTATAGCTTAGCTACACGTTTGTCATTTCATTTATAAACATTCCTTTAATGCTTGAGCAAGTTGATCTGGGCAAGAGGTATCCCTCATTCCACAGGTTGTACCCTCAAGCTTTTCGATTACATCCTCAACTTCCATTCCCTTTACTAATTTCGAAATACCTTTTTGATTTCCATTACAACCACCAACAAATTGCACATCTTGAATAATACCATCTTCTATTTCAATATTAATAATTCTTGAGCAAGTACCTTGGGTAACATAGTTTATAGTCATTTTTTAATTCCTTTCCATTAAATTCTTGCAACTCCACTGTCAACTGCAGCTTGGGCCACAGCGCTTGCTACAGCAATAGGCACGCTTTTATCAAAAGCATTTGGCAAGATAAAATCACTATTTAATGCATTATCATCAACACAATCAGCAATAGCCTTAGTTGCAGCTAATTTCATTTCTTCATTTATATCTGATGCTCTCACCCGTAAAGCACCTTTAAAAATGCCAGGGAAGGCAACTACATTATTAATCTGATTAGGAAAATCGCTTCTACCTGTTCCCACAATAAATGCACCAGATTCTTTAGCTAAATCCGGCATTATTTCTGGTGTTGGATTTGCCATAGCAAACACAATCGGTTTTTCAGCCATTGACTTAATCATTTCTGGAGTAACTAAGTTTGGTCTTGAAACACCTACAAAAACGTCTGAGTTTTTCAAAGCATGTTTTAAAGTTCCAGTTAAACAATTTTTGTTAGTAATTTGCGCCATTTCATAATGAGATTTATTTTCAAGCCCTTGAGTTTTGGAAATAATTCCATTTATATCAACCATTATTATATTTCCGACACCTAATGAAATAAGGTGTTTTGAAATTGCAATACCAGCTGCACCAGCTCCATTAACAACAATCTGTAAATCCTTAATTTTCTTATTTGCAACTCTGCAAGCATTAATAAGTGCCGCTCCCACAACAATAGCTGTTCCGTGCTGGTCGTCGTGAAAGACTGGAATATCGAGCTTTTCTTTAAGTTTTTTTTCAATTTCAAAGCATCTTGGGGCGGAAATATCCTCTAGGTTAATTCCCCCAAAGCTATCTGAAATTAGTTCAATTGTTCTAACAATTTCATCAGTATCCTTAGATTTAATACAAATTGGAAAAGCATCAACGCCTGCAAATTCTTTAAAAAGTGCACATTTGCCCTCCATAACTGGCATACCAGCTAAACCACCTATATCACCAAGTCCCAATACAGCAGTACCATCAGTAACAACAGCAACTAAGTTAGCCCTTCTTGTTAGTTCGTATGACATATTAGGGTCTTTATTTATTTCTAAACATGGCTGAGCAACGCCAGGTGTATAAGCGTTTGATAGAGCTATTGAATCATTAATCTCAACCCGTGAAATAATTTCAATTTTTCCTTCCCATTCCTTATGCTTTTCTAAAGATGAGTGCATAATATCCATTTACAAATTCCTCGTTCTATTATTAAATTTATTTTTGAGAATTTTTAGAAATTAGGTTAAGCAATTTTTCAAGATTTTCGTTGTCCGTAAGATTGCTTCCAATGTGAGAAGGCACTTGGTTATATAGTCCATGGAAGTCAGAACCACCAGTTACAATCAAATCATATTTTTTAGCAATTCTAAGGAGATTTTCTTGCTGTCCCTTATTGGCAGTAAAATTATATACTTCAATTCCGTCTATTTTACCTTTTTCGGCTAATTCTTCAAGAAGCTCAACATTGTCAAACATATAAGGGTGAGCCATTACAGCAATTCCCTTTGATGAGTGAATAAGATCAAGTACAAAGTTTACATCAGGGTATTCTCTTGTTACATTGCACGTACCATTTTCACGATTAAAAAGCTTGTCATTTAGTTCACCATAAAATTCAGTTGCATAACCATAGTTAACCAAAGCTCTCATAATCTGTTGTTTAAAAATACTTTTACTACCCTTACTATATTTTAAAACAGATTCGGGAGTTATCGGATACAATTCCATAACCTTATCAATCATATCTTTAGCGCAAGATTTTCTAATTTCACATGATTTTATGCACAATCCTTCAAGTCTATCTGGTTTTTGTGGTGCGTAGCAGAGGATATGTACTCTTGTGTTTTTCTTTTTATCCCATGCAGAGAGTTCAACTCCAGGAATTACTGTTACACCATATCGTTCACCTAATATATGTGCTCTGTTTGATGAAGCTAGTGTATCGTGATCTGTTATTGATAGATAGTCAAGTCCCATTGTCTTAGCCTGCGCAATGACCTCTTCAATACCTAATGAGCCATCTGATAGTGTGGTATGGCAGTGTAAATCGCCTTTCATATGTAACCTGTCCTTTCATACGCTCTCTCACAGAGAACTTTTTGCTATAAATATAAACAATAAATTAACGCTTATAATTATACCATATAATTAATAGAAAATGCAATAGTTTTTATGTAAAATTCATAACAATTATTAAAAAATTCTTTTACGAACCAAATATCCTTAATTTCAAAGGCTTTTTTATCTAAATAATTAAGTATTCCACTATCTAAGCTAAAGTCAAATTCTAGTTTATATGAGCATAAAGCTTGTGTCTTTATATTATAAGCACGATTTACTCGATTAATACCATATTTCCCATCACCTAGCAGGGGACAACCAATATAAGCAAGGTGTGCTCTTATTTGGTGGGTTCTCCCAGTAATCAAATCGATGTCTAAAAGGGCAAGATTTTTATTTCTTTTAATAACGTTATATTTTGTAATAATAGTCTTATTATGGCTTGTTTTGTGGTTTGACACCTTCACCGTATTAGTTGACTCATCTTTTTCCAAATAAGCTGTCAAGGTATCTTTATCCTTTGGTGGGTTTGAAATAGTTATGCACAAATATTTTTTGTGAAGCTCACGGTTTTTAATCTTCTCATTTAGTATTCTTAAGCTTTCAGCGTTTTTAGCACAAATGACAATGCCAGAAGTGTTTCTATCAATTCTATTACATAAAGCTGGAGCAAATGAAAGCTCACTTTCAGGATCATAATCCCCTTTATTATACAAATAGTGCCGTACACGATTAATAAGTGTGTCTGGTGTGTTGTTACTGTCCTCGTGAACAACTAAGCCACATTTTTTATTAATCAGCAGTATATTGTCATCTTCATACACTACGTCGATATCAGATGGAGCTTTTAAAAAAGCCATTTTATTATTTGACACATCATCAAAAAACTCATCATTAATATAAAGCTGTAAAATATCGCCCTCATTAAGCTTTGTAGATATTTCACAACGTTTTCCATTTAATTTTATACGTTTAAGTCTTATATATTTATACATTAAATTCTTAGGCAAGGCTTTTACTGCTTTTGTCAAGAACTTATCGAGCCTTTGTCCACTATCATTTAAATTAATAATAAATTCTTTCAAATAATTTTCCTCCGCATTCAACATAATTAATTATATTAAGTATAACACATGTATTTATATTATTCAATCAATTGAATTTATAAGTTATAAAAACATTCTTTACTTATCATGAAATGTAGTGTATAATATAAGCTAAACATAAGTTTATTTAAAAGGGGGATTGCAATGAATAATCTTCATGAAGGTCATAGAAAAAGGATGAAGGATAAATTTCTTGAAAATGGATTATCAGGCTTTGAAGACCATGAGATTTTAGAAATTTTATTATTTTTTGGTATTCAAAGAGTTAACACTAATGATATATCCCACCGCTTGATTAACAAATTTGGAAATATTCCAAGTGTTTTTAACGCCCCGATTGAAGAACTCGAAAATATAAAGGGAATGACAAAGAATGCAGCAATTCTTATTAAGTTAGTTCCTCAGGTGTTACAGTTTTATTTTAATGAGGTTCACAACGAAAAACCACTTGACAGCTTAAAAGCAATTTCTAACTATTTTGTATCAACATTTTTAGGTAAGGTAGATGAAGAGCTTAAGGTTTGTTGTTTAGATAATAATCTTCATGTTATTTCTTGTGTGACGGTTGCTGAGGGAACAGTGAACGCTTCTCCAGTAAATGCACGAAAGATAATTGAAGCCACAATACGCTCAAACTCATCAATTGTTATACTCGCGCATAATCACCCAAATGGTAATCCTATTCCATCAGATAATGATATTAGAGTTACACGTGAAATGGTGAGAATATTATCATCACTTGGAGTAGAGCTCCTTGATCATGTTATAGTAGGAAAAAACGCTGCAACCTCTATGAAGCATGCAGGATATTTTAATATATTAGATTAATATGTACGGAATAAAAAGGTGATTTAATTATTTTTATATTAATTTATGACTAGTAAGTAAAATATCGAATCTAAGGCAATTTTGTATAAGTACATATGTTTGTTTTGGTTGACATTAGTCGAGAAAAATGTTAATATAAAGAATGTTAGTTTATATTTTATAGTTTAATAAAAGCTATTAAATATTGTGAAATAAAACGTAGAGTATTTAAAATATATTTATATTAAATTATATAAATTTGCAAAGTATGTTGTTTTAGTATTGGCATTGTTACATTTCTTTAGCTCGCTATTTGCACTTTAGATATATATTATAAGTGCAATATCAATATAGAATATTTAAAATAAAATGGTAGGTATTTGTTATGAAGAAGGAAATAATAAGTGTTGTTATATCTTGTTATAATGAACAAGAATCAATTCCGCTTTTTTATAGAGAAATAGTAAAAACAGCTGACAAAATGAAAGATTTAGATTTTGAAT
>JAAZIT010000447.1 GCA_012800685.1 Clostridiales bacterium | reverse complement strand
AAGTAAACATTTTTTCTTTATTGTTTTCGCAAGGAGATAAGTTAATATAACTTCTTGCAGGTCGAGGGAAACTTATGGCAAATTCCAATTGACTAGAAATTAAATGCGTGATATAATTACTTTAAGTATAAAAAAATACAAGAAAATTAACAAGTAATTTGCTCTTTTCCTTGACTTGTCACTGGATTTACACATTTATAATTTAAAATATGGTTACTTTAAGAATTTATTGATTGTACTATTTGCTTAAAAGCTAGTTACAATTATTTTTACACTATTTAGTTGAAAGGATGAGGCTGTATGGCAAAGATTTTAGTTGTTGACGATGAAGCGAAAATTCGCACCGTTGTTAGAGAGTATGCAGAATACGAGGGCTATGAGGTTGGCGAGGCAGAGGACGGTATGCAGGCGGTTGAAATGGCTAAGGCTAACAATTACGATATTATAATAATGGACATAATGATGCCTAGGCTTGATGGGTTTTCAGCCTGCAAGGAGATTAGAAAAACCTTGAAAACTCCTGTAATTATGCTTTCGGCAAGAGGAGAAGAATATGACAAGCTTTTTGGGTTTGAACTGGGAATTGACGATTATGTTGTAAAACCATTCTCCCCTAAAGAGCTTTTGGCAAGGGTTTCAGCTGTTCTTTCGAGAGCTGCGTCTAAAGAGTTTGAAAATCAAGTTATTAAATATCAAGGGCTAGTTATCGACATGACAGCGAGAGAGGTTACAATTGACGGTGAAAGAATTCAAATGACACCTAAAGAGTATGAGCTTTTGTTCTATTTGGTAAAAAACATGAACATTGCCCTAACTAGAGAAAAGCTTTTGGAAAAGGTTTGGGGTTATGATTTTTACGGAGATGACAGAACCGTTGACACACACATTAAAATGCTTAGAAACAGCTTGGGTGAATACCGAAACCTCATTATAACCTTGAGAGGAATGGGATACAAGTTTGAAAAAATCAATGAGAAATAGAAACCCAGTTGAAAAAATAAAAGAACGTCACGATAAAAAAGCCGCCGCAACGACAATAAGAAGCTATATTTGGATAAGCTTTATTATTTTCACTCTTATTATTCTCGCTCTGCTTTGGGTTTTTCAGTACGTTTTTATTAAGGGATACTATTCTTCCATGAAAGCACAAATGCTTTATGAAGCTGCCGACGTTATTTCTAAAAACATTGACAGTCCTCACATTGAGGGGGATTTAAGAGATTTGGCTTTTAAAAACAGTCTCTGTATTGTTGTCACCGACCGAAATGGAAGGGTTATATTTTTAGAAAATACTTTGGGAAGCTATTCTTTTTATGAACTTGACATTAAAGGGCAGGACGGACAATTTTTAAAATCCCTTAGAGATGACCTTGATAATCGCATTGAGGAAAACCCTGAAAACGGCAGTATTACAAAGAAATATGAAAATGAAGATTTTAAATCTCTCGAGCTTTTTTACGTTGAAAAGCTTGAAACCCAAAGTGGGGACAGGTACGTTTATCTTGAGGCAACTGTTGACCCAATCGATTCAACAACTGCAATTATAAAAAATCAACTTGTTTACATTTCAATAATTCTCCTTGAGGTTTCATTTATAATAACCTTATTTATTTCACAACGTCTTTCAAGACCGATTGTAAATATCACAAAAACAGCTAAGAAATTTGCTGAGGGAGATTACAAAACAGAATTTAAAAGCCAAAGCTATCAAGAGGTTAATGAGCTTTCTGAGGTTTTGGACAACGCTCGAGTTGAGGTTTCAAAGGTTTCAAACCTACGGCGAGACTTAATTTCCAACGTTTCCCACGACCTAAGAACCCCTTTAACTATCATAAAATCCTACGCTGAAATGGTTAGGGATTTGTCAGGAGACAACCCTGAAAAACGTCAGGAGCATTTAAAGGTAATTATTGATGAAAGCGACAGGCTTTCAGCTTTGGTTAGCTCACTTTTGGAAATTTCAAAGCTTGAAAGTGGTAACATGGAGCTTGAAATAACTGAATTCCCTCTACATGAAAAAATGACTGAGGTTAAGCAACGTTACGAGATTTTAAATCTTCGTGAGGGCTATAACATCACGTTTGTTGAGGACACCGATGTAATTTGCAGGTGCGACAGCTCGAAAATTGATCAGGTTCTTTATAACCTAATAAACAACGCCGTAAATTATTGTGGTGAGGGAAAATCTATTACCATTCGACAAATTAACAAGCCAAATTTTGTTAGGATTCAGGTTACCGATGACGGTGCAGGAATTGCAAGGGAAAAGCTACCTATGATTTTTGACAGGTACTATCGTGATGAGAGAAGTCAACGTGACAAAATTGGAACAGGCTTAGGGCTTTCTATCGTTAAGGAAATCTTGAAAATGCACAAATTCCCATTCGGTGTAATTAGCGAAGAGGGAAAAGGCTCAACATTCTGGTTTGAAATAGCCGTTGTTCCGCAAGAATAAGTATAAGAATAAAATAAATAGCTAAAACCTCCTATGGTTAGACATGGGAGGTTTTTTGTGTTTTTACTTAACTATGTTTAGGGAAATTAAAACACTGGTTAAGTTTTATGTATTTTTGTTTATATGGTATTTGGCTGAATTTGTGGCTGAAGATATTTTTAAAAGAATCCTAGAACGTCAAAATGTCGAAACCCACATGAATACAAAAGAGGCACATTTAGCAAAAATACTAAATGTGCCAATGGCGGTAGCGAGGGGAATCCCCTAAACAAGCTTTGTCTGTGACTTTAGTGGACCCCAAAAGCAAGGCTCTCCGCATTTAATATTGTGGCATTTCATGCGGATTTTTCCGTCATGGTAGTGAGACTTCATTTCTTCTTTCATAAAGTCTGAAAGCTGGTCTTTTTCGGCGAATTCCTTTAGAACCTCAATGCAATTGTCCATGATTTCAAGCTGAGCTCGTCCGCAAAGTCGCTCATCACATTTCAGCAGGAATTTTGAAAATAGTCCAGTCTCCACAACCTGAACCATGGTGGCGTTTGGCGTGTTATTCTTAACGCTTTCTAGGTCGGTTAGCCATTCCTTTTCAAGGCTAGTTCCCACAATGCATTTTGGAACATAAAAGGACTTCGGATTTCCGTCGAAATTCATAAAATAGTCTATGGTACGGTGTCTTTGGGCTTGTCCTAGCATTGCTAGAGAGCAATCGTATTTTATCAAATAGCTATCGGAGAAGCTTTCGTTAGCATTATAAATTTTATAGTCTGTCTGTCTAGCCAAAAACTCAAAGCGTCTTGATTTTGTGTCATTAAGCTCTGAAACAACTAGGCTTGTGCTTTTAAGAGATTCGCCCAAAAGCTTTATTTCGTCCTTAAGTCTTTTCTCGTACTCATTGGATTCAGGAGCGTTCTGAACATATTTTTCACACCAGTCCATGATGTAATTTATCTGTCGAATGGAAGTGGTATAGCTCATTGTTGTGGCAGGCAAAAACACGCTTAAGACGTATCTTGCGTTTTCCTGTGCAAGCTTTT
>JAAZIT010000446.1 GCA_012800685.1 Clostridiales bacterium | reverse complement strand
GAAGATGACCTTAATGTCTTGTTTAGCTCTTTAACTTTTCTATCTATTTCATCTAATGACCGTGCAATCTCTATTGCCATTAAGTGTCACCTCCTTGTTTTCTTAGTATGAAAAAAGCGCACTCTTTGGGAATGCGCTACCTTAATATGTAATATTTTCAGCAACAATATTTATTCTCTAATATTTCTTTTATCATTTCAACTTCTGCACCAGTCAAAAAAGGAGCTTTATCGGTTCGCGCATAATAAAACCCATGTTCTAGTTTTTTTTCAATTTCACTTACAGTTGCATATCTTAATTCTTCTAGTTTTGTAGGTAGTTCTTTTGGCACAATCCATTCAACAGTCTGGTACATTTCATCTGGTGCAAGAAATTGCGCTTTTCCAGAAACTATACGTCCCATTGCCACTACTCCATATCCTTTATGATAGAAAAGCGCATAATCATTTTTACTAAATCTATTAACAAGCTCTTTTACATTTCCATAAGCGCTTATCTTATTCCCTTGAAACATTTTCCATATAGATCCTGAGCGATGTGATTCATTTGTATCAAACATTATTCCTTTTACATCAGCTGGATTCCAATGAGAGTCGTATGGCTTTGCAAAAAATTCAAAATACTCTGATTCACCAATTTTGTAAAACCTGTATGGTGTAAAATCTATATCTAATCCTTGTTCTCGCCAATATTCTACTGCTGTTATTAGTTCGTTATCAGATGAATTGCCAATTATTACAAGTCGTTGTTTTCTATTAAATTCTTCATCTCGTAATTTTGTAGGTAATCCAAAATTTTCATAATGTTTTTCAGCCAGATTAATTGTATCGTCTTCCATATATATTTTATAAAGATTTGCTAACTCAGAATAGACTTTGCGACCGTATATCTGAGCGTATCTTAATATCTGCAATGTCGTTTCTGAGGGTACAGTGTATCTTTTTAATTCAAGTATGACAAGATTTCCATAAGCATCTAAAGCCAAAATATCTGCTTCCTCTTGCCATTGTCGTTCCTGAAAAATTGGCATTAAACCTGCTTCTTCACAAAACATTTCTTTCATGTTTTTTGCAATTAAATTTTCCAAGTCTTTCTCGTTTCCATCAATACCTTTGAATTCTATTGGCTCTAACTTATTATTCTTTCTTTCCACTTTGTAAAGCACTATAGCACCTCCTAATAATTTAAGATAATTATATAGTAAACCGCAGAGTAAGTCTACAGTGATTTTTATATCTTTTTTATGCTTTCAATGTATCTTAGTGCCATTCGATCATCAAGCCCTTTTAGCTTTCTTACCGCTCTTGCCATAAACCTTTTGGGCTTTATAGTGCTTGTTCCGTTGTTTAGTATGTTTGCGATTTTTGCATAAGGTGTGCCGTCTGGTGCATTGCCTTCGTATTCCAAGCGGTAGCCATATCGGTTGTTTCCACTTTCAATCTTGGTTTTACGAAGGCCTGCTTTAAGTCCACCTGTTTTTTCTGGGGTATTATCTATAAGTGATTTCTCAACGATGCCCGTTTCAATGTCTATCTGTTCCTTTATGCTTTCAATAGCTAAGTCGCCAACCTTGCCTAACTTTGTAAAGTATTCTCCAAATGCTTCTGTTAAGCCGTCATTGTATTCACTCATAGTCTTGTCCTCCCTGCTTTTGTCATATCTGCAACGCTCATAGGTTTACTTTTGCGAACACTTTTGCCGTCTGCCGCTGCGATGACTGCGCTTTCTATTACTGCTGTGTAATTTAATAAGTCAAATAAAACATTCAACCCCATATCGCTTATATGTACCTGAACTCCCGTTTTAATGCTTGCGTACAGTAACTGCGTTGTAAAGTCTGCCTCTATGGCACAGTTAAAGCCCACCTCCGTCGCTTTGTATTTTGTTCTTTTTCTCTGTAATAAATAGCGATAAGAACTCCATAAGTTCAGATATGATTGTTTTATCCGCTATCCACCACGGTGGTATCTCAATGATTAAATCTGTAACATCTGGCTTGTTCGGATATTGCGCCGTTGCCATTAATGCCGCTATGAAGTTCAAAACAAACTCTGTGTCAAATCTGTATTTGCTTACGGCTGAAAGTAATTGATTTTGTTCGCTCTCTGTTAGCTGTGCTAAATCATCCGCTGTTTTGACTTTAAGATTATTGAAACGCTTAACTGTTTCGGCATCAGCGCTTTTCTTTGCGAACGCTACTCTTGATTTCGCGACTTTCTTGTGTGGTGTTCCGCCCCGTTGGGTACTCAAAAAGTTGGGGAGAAGCAGCCTCCCCTTCCCCACAAGAAAGCACAAGATGCCGTGGTAATATGCAAAAAACACCCTATATGTTGTATTTTCATTACAACTTGGGGTGTTTAATTTTAACCCTTAAATTTCACGCAAATTCACCATTAAAATTTACGCAAATTGAGTACGAATATTTCCGTATATTTTTGGGTTTTTAGAATTATATTAAGGCCTTGGTTTACGCAAAAAAATACTAAACAATATTGGTTGTGCTCTATATATTCCTATACTTTATTTTTTCTATCCAGTTCAAAAGATTTTGTTTTTGATGACCAAACCATTGGGAACATAAATAATATATCTCACCATTAATAATTAGTGGTTCTTTATAATATCTAACTCTATCAAAATCTATTCCAGGCACGCCACAAACTAATAAAGGATAGTTAAGATTAAACGTTTGTTTGGAGTATGCTTCATTGAGTAGGAGATTTAGCATTTCTTTATCAAAATTTTCGCTGCTAAGCAAGTTTTTTAATATTGTTTGAGCAATTTTTCCTACTTTAATAGTTACTGAGTTCGTATCATTTTTTTTCGAAACAGACTTAGATATATTCTTAACTATAAGTGATGGTTTCTTATTTTTTATAGGTAAAGAATCTCTTGAGCCCATAATGTAAGCTAAATAATTATATGTATTGTCATAATACTGTCTTTTTCTTGTAAAATCTGTGTCGCTTCCTTCCGGCAAATAAATAACAAACCCTTGCCTTGCTCGTGTCATGAGCACACGGTAAGCATTTTTGAGATACATTTTATTTAATTCATTGTTGACATTTTTCCATTCTGTACCGCTAAAATTGTAGTATCCCCATTCGCCATTCTCATATCTTAAGTTTGCGTCCCACGCTACTATAGTAAAATCAAGTTCTAGTCCCTGTATATCAAATTCTGTTGCTGTCTCTTCAAGATAATATGAAGACCGCACATCATCTTTGCCATTAAGAAACCAGTTCACGGCATTAATTTTACTCTGCACCCAAACCCCTTCAGTTCGCAGCCTCCGTCCCCCACTGCTTGCCGTAATGCCATAACGCTCCGACCCTCTAGCCTTCTGCTTAATCAATTCCTTTGCTTCGTTTAGGTCTCTAGTTAGTTTAATGGGATATGTTTTTGATAACTCTTTATATACTTCTCTTGCCTTTTCAGGTTCAATATCTAATACTGCCTTAACAAACTCAGCAACCTTTTCACTTCTAAAAGAACGTAGCGAAACTGCAAGGTGAAGTCCATCTACAAATTGATAATTTAGTCCACTTAACATTTCATCAAGGTTAGAATCTCTTACATATTCTGTATCAGTTATGTTATTGGATAAATATATATCCCAATTGCAATACTTATTCTTTAATGCTTCAAACCAGTCAAGAAGTCCGGCTTCGCCGACATTTATTTCTTGTCCACCACCAATAAGGCAAATTATTGTTGCCCAGTCCTCGTGCCTATCCATAATACTAATAAGAAACTCTGGCTCGCTCATCTGAAATCCTGACACACCTTTTTTAGTTTGCATAAATTTGGATGTTTGATGAAGGTCCCATGCTCTTTGTGCTTCGTCGAAAATAACGACCTTTTCTAAAGGTGCTTTTTTAGTTCTAAGTGCATCATCTCTGAAGTGATGAATTATTTGAATAAAGGATTTTGCTTTTCGCAAAGCATCTGATTTTCTTTTGCCTGTCTTTAATACGTCATCTCTTGCTAATGCTTCTTGTAATACATCAACTAACGGGCCATTGCCAGATAAGAAAACTGCATGTTCCTCTTCTTCGAACTTGTGTCTATCACAAGCAATATTGAGCCCCGCAAGAGTCTTTCCAGCTCCGGGAACTCCGGTAATAAAGCATATAGATTTCTGCTTGTTCTTTTTGCTATTTTCAATAATATTATTTATCTCTGCTGCTGTTATCGCAAGATTTTGAGCGCCAGCGTCACTTCTAGATATTTCTTCAACATTATGGCCAGCATATAATGCTTGCGCTGCTTCTATTATTGTTGGCGTTGGTTGATAAGCAGAATCCAACCAAATTTGAGGGTCTATGTATTCTTCGTTGAACCTAGACGTTAAGTTCCTAAGTTCGTTTATAAGCGTATCCTTGTTAAACAATAGTGGCTTAACTATATTATCCTCATAAGCTTCAATAACATTATTATAAGTCTTTGCGTTGGTAGCGATGAGGATTGGGACAAGCTTAATATTATGACTAGCTTTATGAAAGTTTTTCAAATCCAGAGCATAATCTAGAGCTTGTTCTATAGCAAAATTACTGTATTCGTAATCTCCACATTTGAATTCAAGGATATAGACTACGCCTTGAATTATAAGCACGACATCTACTCTGCTTCCGATACGCGGAATAGTATATTCGAAAATAATATGGCCCTCAACATCTTGCAAACATTCTTTGAGAATGGCAATTTCTTCAAGCCAAGTGTTTCTTTGTAAATCGTTCAAATCAAACTGATTGTTTCTAGCAAGTTCACCAAGAATATAACTATCACTTTGATTAAGAAATTCAGCTATTTTTGCATTGTAGTAAGATCGGGGCATATTTCTCCTTAAAAATTTGATTGTTATTGTAAAAACATTAATTTACAAGCTAATTGCGATTTAATTCTTTAGATTATATTGCACCTAAAACCGTTTGCTTGTATAATTTAATTTCATTATACAACATTTGGACCCGTCTTTAGAAGTTAACACCAGTTTGTTTAGAGCGATTTTTCTAAATTTTCAATTATAAAGCCCTAACCTAGGGCTTTTTTCTTTAAATAAATGCTTGCATTATATATTTTTTAATGACATAAT
>JAAZIT010000445.1 GCA_012800685.1 Clostridiales bacterium | reverse complement strand
TATCTTGTGTGGATGGCAATTTTCATAATTGTTCCGCTTGGAATGGTTTGCTATTATGGCTTAACTGATGATACAGGAGCTTTTTCTATTGAAAATCTTTCCCATATGGGAAGATATTCAAATATATTTTTCCGTTCAATATGGCTTGCAATTATTGCAACTGTGATTTGTCTTGTTGTTGCATATCCACTTGCATATATTTTGTCAAGAATGGATGTTAGACGACAAAGCACCATGCTTCTTCTTGTAATGCTTCCAATGTGGATGAACTTTCTTTTGAGAACATACGCTTGGATGACGCTTCTTGAGGCAAATGGAGTTATTAACAAGCTTTTAGGGCTAATAGGTCTTGGACCTTATGAGATGATAAATACGCAAGGTGCAATTGTTTTGGGAATGGTATACAACTATCTTCCATTTATGATTTTACCCCTTTATTCTGTTATGACTAAAATTGATACATCTCTAATTGAGGCGGCACAGGACTTAGGCTGTAGCTCGAGAAAGGTTTTGACAAGGGTTATTATTCCTCTGAGCAAGCCTGGAATTATGACAGGAATTACAATGGTTTTTGTTCCATCAGTTTCAACATTTATTATTTCAAGAATGTTGGGTGGAGGTTCAAATATGCTTATAGGTGATTTGATTGAACAGCAAATTTTGGGAACTTCATATAACATTAATCTAGGCGCAGCCATTTCAATCGTTCTTATGGTGTTAATTCTTATGATTATGACGGTAATGAACCAGTTTGATGATGAGGAAATGGAGGGAATGATTATATGACGAATAAATCTAAAATTGCCTCAAAGGTGTACCTGTGCGTAATATTTTTATTTCTTTATCTTCCGATTTTCGTGCTAATTATTTATAGCTTTAACGAGTCGAAAAAAGGTGTTAATTTTACTGGATTTTCTTTAAAATGGTATAAGGAGCTTTTAAGTAATGAGCTTATTATTTCCTCATTGATGAATACCTTAAAGGTTGCATTTATTTCAACAATTTTTGCAACAATTATTGGAACTGCCGCTGCTGTGGGGATTTACAGCATGAAAAAAATACCACGTAGCATTATTATGAATGCAACATATATCCCTATTATGAACCCGGAAATAGTTACTGGTATTTCAATGATGTTGCTTTTTGTGTTCTTTAGAAATTTTGTTGATTTTGAGTTTGGAATTGGAACTCTAGTCATTGCACATATTACTTTTAATATACCCTATGTTATTTTAAGCGTTATGCCAAAGCTAAGACAAATGAATCCTTACTTGTACGAGGCTGCTCAAGATTTAGGCTGTTCGCCATTCCAAGCTTTTAGAAAAGCCGTTATGCCTGAAATAATGCCAGGTGTGGTTTCTGGATTTCTAATTGCACTAACATATTCAATTGATGACTTTGTTATCTCTTACTTTACATCTGGAGCGTCATCTCAAACACTTCCAATAACAATTTATTCAATGGTTAGAAGAAAAATAAACCCACAGATAAATGCGCTTTCAACTCTGCTTTTTGTTTCAATACTAATTATTTTAATTGCTAAAAATATAATTGAGGAGAGAAAGATAAGACACGCTCAAAAAAAGGAGTGGGATGATGATTAAACTTAAATCTTTTGTATCCATGCTTCTTGTGTGTGCTATTTCTTTTTCCTGCTTTAGTCTAACTGCTGGAGCGGTTAAGGTTGATAAGGGCTATAATTACGACCGTTTTAAAGGTGATGACGTAAAAATTAGAGTGTTTAATTGGGGTGAAAATATTTCAGATGGGACTGAGGGAACTCTTGATGTAATAGGAGAATTTGAAAAGCTGACTGGCATTGATGTTGAGTATACAACCTATCCGTCAAATGAAGATATGTATTCTATTTTAAAGGGTGAAAAAAGCCAGTATGATATTATTATTCCCTCCGATTATATGATTGGAAAGCTTATTGAAGAAAACATGCTTGAAAAAATAAACTTTGATAATGTGCCAAATTTTAATAAATATTGCGATAAAAAACTTTTAAACCCAGAATATGACCCTGAGAACGAATATTCAGCCCCATATACTTGGGGAACTGTGTGCCTAATCTATGATTCGTCGAGAATTAAAGAAGAAATAACTAGCTGGTCAGCTCTTTGGGATGAAAAATATAGTGGACAGATTTTAATGTTTAATAACCCTCGTGATGCAATGGCTATACCCCTGATTTTGTTAGGATATTCACTTAATACTCAAGACCAATCCCAACTAAAGGAAGCCGCAAATCTTTTAATTGAACAAAAGCCTTTAGTTCAAGCCTATGTAATGGACGAGGTTTATGAAAAAATGGGTGGTGGAAACGCTTTTATTGCACCATATTATGTGGGCGACGCTTATTTAATTATGGAGGACAATCCTGATTTAGAAATATGTATTCCAGAAGAGGGAACAAACCGTTTTGTTGATGCAATGTGTATTCCGAAAAACAAGAATTTAACATCAAGCAATAGGGAGAAAAAACAAGAAGCGGAAATTCGTAAAGAAGCCGCCGAAATGTTTATTAACTATATGTATGAAACTCAGGTGGCACTTGAAAATATTGAATATATCTGTTATTCAACACCACATATGGGAGCGTATGAGCTTCTTGATGACGAGATTAAAAACGATAAAAACCTTTATCCATCTGATGAATTTCTAAAAACTAAAACAGAAAGCTTTAAAAACCTGTCAACTAAAACTAATAGGTATATTGATAAGCTTTGGACTGAAATAAAAATTTCCGGAGCAGAAAATCAGTGGGCAATACCATTTCTTTTAATAGTGTGCGTTGTCATTTCAGCGAGCGTATCAATTATGCGACTTAGAAAAAAGAAGCGTGAGTATTAAAAGCTAGACCCTTAGGTTTTAAAAACTTAAGGGTTTTTTTATTGCTATGGAAAAGTAATTGTAAATATGTTATACTAAAACAAAACAAAAGTGAGGAAAAACAATGAAGATTTTTAAAGCTCATTATATTGATGATAAGCATGATATGTGCATTGATATTCTTAATACAGGGACTAACACACTTTTGTTCACTATTGATGAAATTGAATTTTCTGCAACAAGCTTTGGTTATTTTGAACTTTCAAACTCTAGTGATTACGAAAAAGCAAAGGGGAAATTTGAATTTCTTAAGGCTGGTGGTTATTCCTCTTTGCTTAAAAGTTCAATGGAATATACTTATTTTCTGCAAAGATATAAATTAACTATTGAAATCCCAGTAGTTATTACTAAAACCGAGAACGATATAAATAGTGATATAGAGGCTATGCTGAACGTTGAATATAAGCTGATAAAGCATGATGAAAATAAGCCTACAAGTTCTTGGAACTGCGACGATAAAAAGATGTATACTGATGATTGTTTGGTGTTAAGGTTTTCTCTAAGTGTAGAGGATTTTGAATATAACATAAAAGAAAATAAGAATTGTTTAGACTTTGAAGTCTTGCTTTTGGAACTGATAAGGAAGACAGGGGATAAATACAAACTTAAGTGCTGTTTTACCTGTCAGTATTCTGATTATAGTCCATACGGATGTGACGGTTTTGGAACAATGGAGTGTTATAGAAAACACAAAGAGGAATATCTAAAGGTAAATGACAAGCCAAGTTATTTTGAGTATCTTGAAGGCTTAAGCTGTGAAATGATGCAAGAGACTTTTTTGTGTGATAAGTTTGAGCAAAGAACTAAATGTAAAGGATATAGAGGTTTTGTAATATAAAAGTTAGCATTTATAGGGTATATATATTTGATAAATATTAAACTATATAACGATTAATATAAAAGATTGTGCATTGCTTTTTTGACATTTTTATGTTAAAATTACTTCTGGACTAAAATAAAAAGGAATGATTACATGAACAAAAAAGAGATATCAGAAATAAAAAGAAACTTTAATGATGAAAGTGGATTTTTCACACTTAACAAGGTTGTTTCTGCCTTTGTTGATTCGGAAAAAAACATAAAATACAAGAATACCAGAGCGTATAATACAATTGAAGAAAACGAAGCAGAGCTTATAATGGGCGCTTTAAGAAAGGTTTTTAGTGGAACAGTTTCTAAAAATCTTTTGGAATATAGATTCCCAGATGAGCAATATGCTGAGGGTAGAACTCAAAACATATTATATAAAGCTGTTAAGTCAAAATTTGAGGACGAACAAAGTATTGAAGTCTTGTTAAAACAGGTTGTTGAAAAAATGGTTTACGCTTCTACATATGCAATTTTTGCAGGTTATTGCTCATATTCAGTTTTCAAAAAAAGCAGCGATGGCGGAGATTATGAAGATTCGGACAGCAACTATAATTTTATAGTTGTGGCGGTATGCCCTGTTGAAATTAGAATTGACGGACTTATTTATGATGAGGACGCTAATGAAATTATTAAAAAGCCAAATACTGATAGAATGGTTTCTGAGTCACCTACAGACGGATTTATTTATCCAGTATTTAGTGATAGAGGCTCTGACGTAAATCATGTTATGTACTATACTAAAAAGCCAAAAGAGCCAAACACAACTGTAGTTAATGATGTTTTGGGCTGTGAGTTTATTGCAACAGCTTATGATGAAAAGGCTACATTTCAGTGTGTTTTAAACAATGTTATTGCTGATGAGCTTAACTACGATATTATTACAACAGTAAACGAAAAGATTTTAGAGGTTGTTGAGGAAAATAAGGATGAAACTGAACCACCTGTTATTGACAAGCAATGCTTAAATAAAATTTTAACTGAATCTGGTGTAAGCGTAACAAAGCTTGAGGTTTTAGATAAGGTTTTTGAATCTGTTGTTGGAGACACACCTCTTAGAGCATCAAATTTAGTGGAGAAGAAAACTGTTTTGTCCATGCCTAGTATAACAATTAATATCACTAAAGATGGTGTAAACAAGGTTAAAACAACTGTCATTGAAGGCAAAAAATGCTTGGTTATTGACCTAGACGATCCTGAAATTTCAGTCAACGGATTAACAGCTAGCGTTACAGCGAGAACTGGCATAAGCGCAAGCCAAAGTGATAGTGATGGTGAGAGTACAAGCACTAATGATAGCGTAAGCACTAATATAGGTGCAATTATTAGTGATAGTGATAATGAAATCAAAAGCATAGTAGATAATGTTAAGAATATTATAAGCGGAAGTGTTGGTGTTGCGGACGTTTATAGCGAATAATAAAAAAACTGAGGAAATATAATGAAAATATTAATTGACGGAGATGCCTGCCCAGTTAGAGAGATATGCAAAAGAATAGCTAGGGAGAGAAACCTTGAATATGTAATTTTTTGTGATACGAGCCATGTAATAACCACTGATTATGGAAGAGTTGTTGTGGTTGGTAAAGGTGCGGACGCTGTGGATTTCGTCCTTATTAATCAAGTCAATAAAGGTGACGTGATTGTGACTCAAGACTATGGAGTGGCGGCAATGGCTCTAGGAAAAAGTGCTGTGGCAATTCACCATTCTGGCATGGAATATAACAACGATAATATGGATAGACTTTTGCTTGATAGGCACTTAAACAAAAAGCAGAGACGTGGTTCTTCAAAGTTCCGTGGAAATAATCCTAAGAAGCGTACTCCAGACGACGATATAATATTTGAAAAAGCATTTGTAAAAATAATCGATAGCCTAATATAATTTAGACTGTAATTCTTAAAATCCCAATTTAAAAGGCTTGATAAACAATATAAAAAGCAAACAATCCCTTGATGAAAAATCAAGGGATTGTTTTGTTTATTTTATAGAATTATAAGTTCCGTTTTTACCAAGAAAGTCCTCAATTGATAAAAGCCTGTTATATTTTGCTGTACGCTCTGATCGACATGGTGCACCAGTTTTTATTTGACCTGCATTTAATGCTACAGCGATATCAACAATAGTTGTATCAGCTGTTTCTCCAGAACGGTGAGAGATAACGGTGTTAAAACCAGCACTCTTAGCCATGTTTACAGCTTCCATAGATTGAGATAAAGTTCCAATTTGATTTACCTTAACTAAGATTGCATTTCCTGCTTTCATTTCAATTCCCTTTGAAAGTCGGCTGGTATTTGTTACAAAAAGATCATCTCCAACAATCTGAATTTTCTTGCCAATGCGTTTTGTTAAATCAGCCCAACCCCCAAAATCATTCTCTCCTAAGCCGTCCTCGATTGAGATGATAGGATACTTTGAACATAAATTTTCCCAATGTGATATAAGTCCTTCAGATGTGTATTCACGCTTGCTCTTTGGCATCATATAGCTGTCCTCAAACTGCCACTCACTTGCTGCTGCATCTATGGCGAGTTTAATGCGGTCGGTGGTGTATCCTGCCTTTTTTATAGCTTCAAGTATAAGATTAATTGCCTCTTCTTCGTTTTCAAGGTGAGGTGCAAAACCACCCTCGTCACCTACGGTATTGGCAAGACCGTTGCCTTTAAGAATTCCACCTAAAATGTGATATATCTCACAACAAGCTTGAAGTCCATCTCTAAAGGTTTCAAAACCAGTTGGCATAATCATAAATTCCTGTACGTCAATGTTATTGCTGGCGTGAGCTCCACCATTTAGAATATTCATCATTGGAACTGGAAGTGTTGTTCCGTTAATTCCTCCTAGATACTGAAATAGCGGAATGTCAAGGCCTTTGGCTGCTGCTTTAGCTGCTGCTAGAGATACAGATAAGACTGCATTAGCACCGAGATTTGTAAGATTTTCTGTTCCGTCAAGTCGAATTAAAGCCCTGTCAATTATACCTTGATTTACTGTTTCAAGTGCAATAATTTCTGGTGCAATAATCTCATTAACGTTGCTAACAGCCTTTGAAACACCACGACCGCCATAACGCTTTAGCCCTTTGTCCCTTAATTCAAAAGCTTCAAAAGTTCCAGTTGAAGCTCCAGAGGGAACTGCTGCACTTCCAATAGAGCCGTCATTTAGAGTAACTGTTGCTGAAACTGTAGGAAAACCTCGACTGTCGATAATTTCACGAGCAGCAATTTTTGTTATTTTTCTATTATGCATATTTGCCTCCTAAATCTTTTAAGATGTTTTAGTTACAGCTTAAGCCCCATGGTGACATTGAAAGTCTTATAAAGTATCCTTGTGGCTTTTTGCATACTGGACATGCCATTGGCGCACTAACCCCATCAAAGATATAACCGCAATTTAGACACATCCATGAAATTTCTTTGTCTTCTTTAAAAAGATTTCCACTGTCCATTAAGTCGGCAAAAACCTTAAAACGTTCCCCATGTTTTTTCTCTATCCCTGCAATATTTTTAAATGAGGTTGAGATTTCGTTAAAGCCCTCGTCCTTTGCAATTTGTGCGAAATTAGGATACACAGGTGAAAATTCCTCAAGTTCGTTGTGGTGAGCCATTTTTAAAAGTGTTGAAATGTCATCAGCGATATCAACTGGATATGCGGCACTTTCTGTGTCAATATTTTCTCCTGCACACTGCTTTAAATGGTTGTAAAATATTTCGGCATGCTCTTTTTCTTGATTTGCTGTGAATGTGAATAACGCCTCGACAACATGAAGCTGTTGTTTTTTAGCCTGACACGCAGCAAAAGTATAGCGGTTTCTCGCTTGGCTTTCACCTGCAAAGGCTCTCATTAGGTTTTTTCTTGTTTCTGAATTTTGAAAAGATACGGACATATTTATTCCTCCAATTTTTATATTTTATACTATTATATATAAGGGCTTAATTTAATGAAAGAAATGCAATTCTAAACTTGTCTTTTTTAATATTAAAATCTTTTTTATACTATTATATATAGGGGGTAATCTGACGAAAAAAATACAATTCTAAGCTTGTCATTTTATCGATGTCAAAACTTGTTTTATACTATTATATATAAGGGAGCAACAAGACGAAAAAAATACATTTCTAAGCTTGTATTTTTATAAATGTCAAAACCTGTTTTATACTATTATATATAGGGGCAGGTTAAAGTTAGGTTCTACATTGTGAGAACTCCAGTTTCAGACTCGTAAAGAATTAAAATCTGTTCCTCTTTTTTGCTCTCCACGCCGATATAAACTAAAACCTTAGTATCCTCATCAGTTGTACAGGTAAATTCATAGCATAGAACCTCGTTAGTTCCCTCAGTTGGAATTAGCGCAAGCTTTGACTTAGTGACAGTTAAAAGTGGGGAGAGAAGTGCTTTAGCATCACTTTCAGCCATTCTTGTGGTGGTAAATGTCCTGTCAAAATGATTTACTATATAACCTCTTGCATCAAAACCAAGTATTTCGCCGTTGTCTAAAGCAACAGATACTTTTATTAAATCTGTATAACACACAATATCATCTTGTCTTGCGGCGTAGTTTATGGTTATGATATTGTTATAGGTTTCGTAATAAGTGGTTTGCATATTTTTTATTCCAAGTGATTCTAAATAACGTAATGCAGTAATCATTGCTTCTGTTTGAGAAACTGAATTTGAAGAAACCTCTCGACTTTTTAGCATATATGAGATAAGTCCACCTTGTTTTGTAATTGCAACAGAGGTGTTTTCGTTTTCAAATACATATGAGGGCATTTTCCCAGCCTCGTCTTGACCCCTTTTTAGATCTGACTGATTTACGTTTGCTGCTTGAGCACCACGCTTTAAGGCGTAATCTTCAGTTGCGTCCTCTGCTCCTTTAATCATAATTGGATCTTTTTCTAAAATGTGATCTGAAAAAGGACCGTCATATATTAGAGTTGGATAGCTTTCAAAGCCCTCCTCAAAGTCGCTGAAACCCTCGGTTACAGTTGGTGGAGCTGATTCACCAGCACTTGCTTGAACTGCATTAGCAATTTTAACTATTGAAATTTGCCCACTGTTTATTTGCGATTCTAAATCCCACATTTCCTGTGAAAAGTTTTTGGAAAAGTGGTATAAGGATTTTAGATTTTTGTATTCCTCATTTGAAAGAGTTTCACCGTCTGAAACCTTTTGTGAAATTGAAAGTGCGTAATTTCCCACTTGTGATAAAAACTTGTTAGTGTTTTCAAGCTGAAGCTCCTGAACTGGAAGCTGTGCTAGAGCTGCTTTTGCACTTCCTGATTCACGCCAAAGCTTTGCCGACAACTCCTGAAGCATTTCTGGTGTTCCAGAATAAATGCCCTTTTGCAATGTAGTGCTAATGTTTTCGGCTGATGTTGATAAATCTTCTATGGCTCTTACATAGCTGTTTTCAAGTGCAATAGTTTTGTCATCATTTTCAAACATAAGCTGAACATTTCTGATAGCAAGAACTCCAACTATAGCAACTGTATATGAGCACAGCCTTATAAACCCTCTTCTTGTTATTGTCATAAAAAGCCTCCTAAACTTTGTTTTTGGAAAAAGTACTGCCTGTTTTGATTATTATTACCACAGTAATACTGTTTATCCATAATTTATAAGAAAATTTGCGTGATAATTTTATATAAGTTAATTGAAATCTTATGTCATTTGTGGTAAAATTGAATATATATTTAAAATTTTAAAAGGAAGAAGTAAGTTAATGTACTATTTTGATAACGCCGCAACAACTAAACCTTGTGAACAGGCTGTACAAGCTGTCGTTAATGGACTAACTAAGGATTTCGGAAATCCATCAAGCTTGTACAAGCTTGGACTTGACGCTGAAAATATTGTTGAGGCAGCACGAAAAGAGATTGCAAATGCAATTGGCTGTGATAATAGCCAAAGTATTTATTTCACATCTTGTGCAACTGAAAGCTCAAATACTGTTGTGTTTGGCTGTGCAAAAAATTATGGAAGAAGAAAAAACAAGGTTGTTACAACTGGAGTTGAACATCCATCGGTGGAAAATTCTTTTAGTGAACTTGAAAAACAAGGATTTGAGATAGTAAGAGTTTTCCCAGATGATAGCGGAAATATTTCTGCCGAACAAATTTTTTCAGAGGTTGATGAAAATACATTTCTAGTTAGCTGTATGCTTGTTAATAATGAAACAGGATATATTTTGCCAGTTGCTGACGCTTTTAAGAAAATTAAAAAGAAATATCCAGAATGTATAACTCATTGTGATGCAGTACAGGGATTTCTAAAAATCGACTTTAAAGTTAAACAACTTTACGCTGATTGTATATCTTTAAGCGGACATAAAATTTATGCTCCAAAGGGAATTGGAGCGTTATATATAAAAAAAGGTGTTAGGATTGCACCTTATCTAATAGGTGGCGGACAGGAAAAAGGATTTAGAAGTGGAACAGAAAGTGTACCTCTTATTTCAGGCTTTGGTGAGGCTGTAAAGTTTTTTAGCCTTACGACTCAAAAAAGACTTGAACACGCAAAATCCCTTAAAGACTACTTAAAAACAAAGATTGCAGAATGTAAAGGCTTGGAACTTAACAGCGATGATGATTGTTCACCCTATATAAATAGTGTGTCAGTAAACCGTATTAAGTCGGAGGTTTTACTGCACTACTTAGAAAAAAGAGAAATTTATGTGTCAAGTGGTTCTGCTTGCGCTAAGGGAAAAAAGTCCAGCGTTCTAAAAGCATTTAAAATTCCAGAGAGAAATTTAGACTCGACAATTAGAATAAGCTTTTCACATGAAACTACAAAAGAGGACATTGACGTTTTAATAGAAAATATTATAAAGGCTCAGGACGAGCTTTGTAAATTGAAATAGGGAGTAAAAATAAATGAATCAAATAATTTTAGCTAAATATGGTGAGATTGCATTAAAGGGACTGAACAAGCACACTTTTGAGGATATGCTTGTGAAGAATGTAAGAAGACGTATAAAAAAATATGGAAAGTTTGAATTTTCAAGAGCCCAATCAACCTTGTATATTACACCCCTTGATGAGGGCTGTGATATGGATAGTGTTATGGACGCACTAAGCAGGATTTTTGGAATTGCAAATATTTGCTTGGCTAAGGGCTTTGATAAAGACTGGGGCACAATTGTAACTAAGGGAATTGATTATGTTGCAGAGGCTCTTGAAAATGCAATAACATTTAAGGTTGAAGCTAAAAGAGCGGACAAAAAATATCCAATGAAATCCCCTGAGATGTGTAGAGAATTGGGTGGTAAAATATTAGAGAGATTCCCGAATCTTCAAGTTGATGTAAAAAATCCAGAAATAACTGTAACAGTTGAAATTCGAGAAAAAATGGCATTTGTTCATGCAGTTAAAATTGAAGGGGCAGGGGGTATGCCTGTTGGAAGCTCAGGAAAAGCAATGCTTCTTCTTTCAGGTGGAATTGATTCACCGGTTGCTGGTTACATGATGGCAAAGCGTGGAGTTCAAATTAGTGCTATTCACTTCGAGTCACCACCATATACATCTGATAGGGCTAGACTTAAGGTTGAGAAGCTTGCAGCAATTATGTCAAGGTATTGCGGACAGATTAATTTCTTCTGCGTTCCATTTACTGAAATACAGGAACAGATTAAGAACAACTGCTCTGAGGAATACTTTACCATTATCATGAGAAGACTAATGATGGAGGTCGCTCAGAGAATTTGTGAGGCTAATGAAATCCAGTCACTTATAACTGGCGAAAGCATTGGACAAGTTGCAAGCCAAACAATGCATGCTATGGTTTGTACCGATGCAGTTTGTAAAATGCCTGTGTTTAGACCTGTTATTGGAATGGATAAAAAAGAGATTATTGATATATCAAGAAAAATCGAGACATTTGAGACTTCTATTGAACCATATGAGGATTGCTGTACAGTATTTACACCAAAGCACCCGAAGACAAAACCAGTTCTTAGTAACGTTGAAGCTGAACAAAACGCCTTTGATTTTGAGCCGTTAATACAAAAAGCGGTTATCGACACAACTGTTTACAGTATAGACTCAAAATAGTTACGATATCTTGATAATTGGGTTTTGGAAAAGCGATTTTTTAACTTGAAAAACAGTTAAATTTTGATGTTTTCAGTTAAACGTAAGACTTCAATTAATATATTATACACATACATAGGCTTTTTTATGTGTATAATCAACTAAAACGAGAGGTGTTTTCTTTGCGAAATGATAAAAATGACAATTCGGTTACAAAAAGTATTGACTTTGTAACAACTTCTGTAGTAAAATTACTTTGTCAGCAGGAGGCTAGTATTTCAACAGCCGAAAGTTGTACAGGTGGAATGCTGAGTGAAATGATTACATCTATTGCTGGGGCATCGGATATATTTGAAATGGGGATAATTTCTTATTCCAATAGAATTAAGACAAAGCTTTTGGGGGTACCTAAAGAAATCTTAGAAAAATATACTGAAGTTTCCCAACAAACTGCCGTCGCTATGGCAGAGGGTGCAATTAGACAATCGGGTTCGCAAATAGGGGTAGGAATTACAGGTATAGCTGGTCCAACTGGTGGAAGTAAAGAAAAGCCTGTTGGTACAGTTTATGTATCAGTT
Source organism: Clostridiales bacterium (assembly GCA_012800685.1). Taxonomy (GTDB): domain Bacteria; phylum Bacillota; class Clostridia; order Oscillospirales; family Ruminococcaceae; genus JAAZZIT01. Next base: position 2,711 of record JAAZIT010000445.1, on the reverse strand, counting down.
GTTAGAAAGAAAAATGAAAACAAACAAGTTTTGGTAAAAAATCTTGAGCTTTATAAAGAAGTTGAAGAAAAAAAGCTAACAAGAAGTATGGTAAGAAAATTAGCAACCCTAAGGGCATTAGAAATGGTGCTTGAAATTTGCGAAAAATCTGATATGACGAAGTGAGGTAAAAGTAATGTCAATGTCTAATGAACTATCAAGCCTTTCACGAAAAAAAGAAGATGAAAACTTTTTCATTCGAGTATTAAAATATTTCTTCCCATGGAAAGGCGACAACTTGGGAGAGGTAATTAGAAAATTTGTTTTCATGGCATCTATAGTTTTCTTTTGTATATCAATAAATGGAGTTATGGATTATTTTAAGGTTGATGTAAAAGAATTAGAAATGCAAAAACAAATTGCACAGTTGGCTCCTGATTTTGACTTTGATACCGATGCACCTCAACAGGATAAAAATGGGGATGTAATTGATGATAATTTAGGAACAACCGTTAGCCCACAGTGGTCAGCATTGCTAGAGAAAAACAAAGATACAATCGGTTGGTTTTCTATTCCTACATATGTTGATGACGAGAACAATCCTTATATAAACTTTCCAGTTATGTTTACTGAAAGACAGTATTTAAATGCTAAAGGCGAGTATGAGGATTTCTATTTAAAACATGATTTTTATGAAAAATATAATCAGTTCGGAACATTGTATTTAGATTGGCGTGTTCCAGTCAATTCTGCAACAGATCACGCTGATAATATTACAATTTACGGACACCACATGAAGGCTACTGGAAGAATGTTTACGAGACTTCACGAGTATAAAGCAAATGTTGATTTCTTAAAACAAAATCCTTTACTTTCATTTGATACAATATACACCAAAAATCAAAAGTATATAATTGTTAGTTGCTTTGTTTCCTCTGTTGACCCAGAACAAGATAACGGTGAGTTATTCGCATACTGGCAATACAGAAATTTCGATGAGGAACATACTTTTGAAAGTTTTATGGATAACATAAATAAACGTTCATGGTATTCAAGTAATATTGACTGCAATGAAGATGATGACTTTATCACCCTTTCAACATGTACAAATGAAGTTGGAAACAGTAAATTAAGATGGGTCATGATAGCAAGAAGAGTCAGACCGTCTGACGATATAGAAGCACTTGTTGCAAGCTATGCAGAAAAAGCAGATTCAGATATCTATTTTCCAAGAGTTTGGATTAACAGACATGGCAACAAGAAAGTATATCTAGGCTGGCAGTATTAATTTTTGTAAGCATTGCCGAAAGGCATTGTTAATAAATAATCTTTGTTAACTCTTGGAGAGGGTTTTACAAAGAGCAGGCGTCGTCACTTAAGCGCACTGCGGAAAGGACTAAGTGAAATATGGGCAATATTGAGAAGTTAGAGGCAGACATACTTAAGCCAGCTCTAAAGACTGAAGAAATAAAAGAAAAGTCAAATTTAGAAGCTGGCAATGAAGTTGAGCTAACAACTCCTCAGGATAGCATTCCTTTGGAGAAAGCATCTGAAGAAACGGTTGAGGAAATTATAGAAGAAATAGCAAAAGAGATTCCTCAAGAAGAAGTTCAGAATGCCGACGAAACTGTTAATGAAGCTATAGTTGAAGATACAACTTTAGAGACTGTAACAGATTCAACAGAAGAAACCAAAGACAAGACAACAAAAACAGAAACTTCAGAAAATGAAGTACATAAGATTAGTGCAAAGAAAATAGGAATGTTGCTAACGGCTGGAGCTGTATGTGTGTTTTCAGTTGGCGCAATTGGACTATTTAGCCTAATTAACAGAGGTGTAGATTCTGTTAGTAAGGATAATGGCACAACACCTAGCAATAAAGCTGTTACTGAATTTGTTCAGGAGCCTATTGAAACGCAAGAAAAAATGGCCACAATGAGCTGGTGGAAAGCAGGAGTTGAACAGTATAACATTGCTGCAAATAATGCGTATGCAACTACAACTACAACTGCTGTAACAACTACAGTAACTACAACAACTACAAAGGCTGAAACAACAACAGCTGCACCTGAAACTGAATATACAGTCGAAGACATGGAAAGCACACCTTACTATGTTGCTATTAGTGTTAATTTCAGAAAAGGCGCAGGCGCTAACCACCCTGTTATTAAAAGTTTAAATAAAGGGGCAGAGGTTACTGTAATTGGTTCAACAAATAATGGTTGGTTAAAGGTCAAGATTGGTGAAACCGTTGGTTTCATTAACAAGGATTATTTAACAGCGACAAAACCAGTTACTACAACAAAGGCACCGACAACAACAGCTAAGCCTGTTGAAAATATAGCATCTAAGCCATCCGATACTATGGTTGTAAGCTGTAGTGCAGAGGAACTAGAAATGTTTTATTATGTTGTAGAGGGCGAAGTCGGCGGATGTTCTGAAGCAAGTAAAATTGCTGTTGCTAATGTTATTATTAACAGAGTTAAGAATGGAAGATTCCCAGGCTCGCTATCTGGTGTTATGACATCAAAAAGCCAGTTTACTGCAATTAATAACTACTACAGCAAAAGAAGAACACCAACTCAATCAACAAAGGACTGCGTACAGCGTGCTTTGTATGGTGAGGATAACACAAATGGCGCAATATACTTTTATTCAAAGAAGTATTGCTCAGCTAGCTCTGCTAGATGGTTTGAGTCTCTAAATTTCTGTTTTGAAATTGACGGACAAAG
>JAAZIT010000444.1 GCA_012800685.1 Clostridiales bacterium | reverse complement strand
AGGTGCTATAATATAAACAATTATACATAATGATTGCGTAATAATAAAATAACGTAAGCATTCAATCAAGGAGGCTTATTATGGCAGAAATAGAAAAGAGTATTCCAGGAACATTAAAGATTAGCGAAGATGTAATTTCTTCAATTGTTAGAAATACTATTACAGAGGTTGAGGGAGTACATTCAATTCTTCCATCAAAGAAAACAGTTAAACAGCTTTTTTTAAAAGAAGAGAGCTATGGTGATATCGGTATATCTCTAAATGAAGATGTAGTTGAGATATCACTAAAGATTGTTATTAAGGGTGGGTTTAAAGCGATATCAGTTGCTGAAGAGGTTCAAAAAACTGTAAAAAACGCAGTTCAGTCCATGACAGGAATAACAGTTTCACGAGTTAACGTTGTTATCTCCGAAATATGCTTTGAATAATATTTTTTAGCCTTTAGATAAAAATTCTAAGGGCTAAAAGTGTTTTATTAGAAACTTAAAAATTAAGGATGTGTTTTTGTGGCAATACCAAGAAGTGCAATTAGAGAATCTGCATTTATAATAATATTTGAAAAAAGCTTTAGTGATGATGACTTAGATACAATATTTGAAAATGCTTTAATTTCTCTTGATGATGACAAAGAAATTGTTTTAAATAATGATGTGAAAGCCCTAGTTAGTGGTGTTTATGACAAATCAGAAGAGCTTGATAAGATTATTGCCAAATTTAGTAACAAGAGGAGCTTTGAAAGAATCCCCAAAATTAATCTTGCAATATTAAGATTAGCTTTATATGAAGCTAACTATGATGACAAGGTGCCAGTTAATGTTGCTATTAGTGAGGCAGTGCTTATTGCGAAAAAATATGCGCAGAAACCTGACGTATCATTTATTAATGGTGTCTTAGGTGCTTATTCAAGAAATTCAGTTATAAAAGGTGAAGAAGTAAAGAGTGATAAGTGATGAGTAAAATACTTGGTATTGATACAAGCAACTATACTACATCTTGTGCTTTGTTTGATACTGATACTTTTAATATTATACAAGCAAAAAAATTGCTCCCTGTAAAATCAAATGAACTCGGGCTAAGACAATCTGATGCTGTATTTCATCATATAAAACAGTTTCCAGACTTGATTAGCTCGTTAAATGGTATTGACAAGGATTTAATTGCAGTTGGAGTGTCAACAAAACCACGATGGGTAGAAAAATCTTATATGCCATGTTTTTTAGTTGGTGAAACTATTGCTCAAAGTATAGCAGTGAGCAGTGGCATAGATGTTTTTAGAACCTCACATCAAGTTGGTCATATTTTGGCAGCACTATATTCTGCTAATAAATTAAGCTTTTTACATGGCGATAAATTTTTAGCATTTCATGTAAGCGGAGGTACAACCGATTGTTTATTATGTACTCCTGACGAGAAAGAGGTTTTAAAAGTTAAAGAGGTTGGAACTTCTTTAGATTTAAAGGCAGGACAGGCTATTGATAGAGTTGGTGTAATGCTTGGGCTCCAATTCCCATGTGGAAAGGAATTAGAAATTCTTGCAGAGGGTTCAAAAAAAGAATTTATCGTTAAACCGACTTTAAAAGGGAATGACTGCTGTATATCGGGACTTGAAAACAAGTGCAAAAAAATGCTTATTGATAAAGAAGATTACGCGGATATTGCAAAATATTGTTTAACATATATCGCACAAACAGTTGACGGCATGGCAAGGGAAGCGGTTGAAAATTATGGTGATATTCCTATAATTTTTGCTGGTGGAGTCATGTCAAATAAATATATAAAATCAAGACTTGAAAATAATTTTAAGTCTTTCTTTGCTAAACCTGAATTTTCTTGTGACAATGCTTGCGGTACTGCTATTTTTGCCGCAATTAGAAAGGGAATTTTATGAGTTCAATCTTAACAGTCTCACAGCTTAATAGATATGTAAGTAGCAAGTTTAGAGACGATACAAAATTTAGGGGAATTGCTGTTAAAGGTGAGATTTCAAACTTGTCTGTCCATTATAAAACAGGTCATATTTATTTTTCCTTAATAGATAAAGATAGTGTTTTAAAAGCTGTACTTTTTTCACAAAATGCCTCGAGAATTAAGTTTAGTCTAAACAACGGAATAAGCGTTGTAGCAATGGGTAATATTGTTGTTTATGAGAGTGGCGGAGTGTATCAAATTAACGTTACTGAGCTAATTCCTCAAGGGGTTGGAGCTGAAAAGATTAACCTTGATGCGTTGAAGAATAAGCTTTCTAAGCTTGGGGTTTTTGATTTAAATGCTAAAAAAATAATTTCTAAAAGTCCTAAAAAAATTGCTGTTGTTACTTCACATAGTGGTGCAGCTTTACAGGACATTTTAAACATAATTGAAAGAAGATACCCAATTTGCAAGGTGGTAGTATGTCCAGCAAATGTTCAAGGTATAACAGCCCCTAGCTCAATTGCTTCTGCTATTAAAAATGCAGACAATTCAGGTGCAGATACGATTATTTTAGCTCGTGGTGGTGGTTCTTCTGAAGACTTAAGTGCTTTTAATGATGAAAATGTAGTGATGAGCGTTTTTAACTGCCTTACACCTGTAATTTCAGCTATTGGACATGAAACTGATACATCCTTAACTGATTATGCTGCCGACTTGCGTGCTCCTACACCTTCGGCTGCTGCTGAACTAGCCGTGCCAAATATGTCTATTTATATTTCTGACATTAATGTTAAGCTTGCTCGTGTGAAAACCTTAATATTAAATAGACTAGATAAAAATATGCAAATGGTTGAATTACTAACAACAAGGGCAAGTAATATGTCCCCTATTGTTAAGCTGGAAAAAAATATATCAGAAATTGAAAAGGTACAAACAAAACTTAATTATCTAATGTACAATAAAATTAACAGGCTTGACTCAACTTTAACAACATCTGTTGCAAAGTTAAATGCTATTAGTCCTTTTAATGTCCTTGATAGGGGATATTCAATTGTTGTAAGCGGTACAAGTGTGATTAAGTCCGTTGAAGGACTTGAGATTGACCAAGATGTTGAAATTAAGTTTAAAAAGGGCACAGCATTAGCAAAAATAACACAAATAAATAATGACTAATACGTTTTAAGGAGTAAATAATGACATTTGAAAAAACAATGGATAGACTAAAGGAGATAATTAGCACACTTGAAGCTGGCAATACAACTTTAGACGAATCTCTCGAGTTATATAAAGAGGCTATAAGTCTTTCTATTGACTGCAAAAAAGAAATTCAGAATGCAAAATTACAAGTTGAAATAATTGACAAAGATTTAAACGCTAAATAATCAATATATCACTTGAAAGGAGAAATGCCTTAGTTTGGCATTAAAAAATATGATAAAAGAAAACAATTTAATTTTTGAGGACCTAAGAAATAATATTGAGCTTGCTCTATCTAATTTTACTAAAACTAATACTATCTATAATAATAAACCTAGTGTTCAGCATATTGTTTCTGATGCAATGGAATATTCTCTTTCAGCAGGTGGAAAAAGAATTCGACCTATTTTAGTTTTATCATTTTGCAAAATGTGTGGTGGAGATTATTCTAAGTATTACGATATTGCTTGCACTATAGAAATGATTCACACATTTTCTTTAATACATGATGATTTACCATGCATGGACGATGATGATTTTAGACGTGGAAAACCCTCATGCCATAAAGTTTTTCCTGAATCAATTGCATTACTAGCTGGTGATGCATTAGCGACACATCCTTATGAGGTTATTTCTAAAAAAGCGATTAACGGCGAAATTTCCTTTGAAACGGCTGTTAGACTAACTGATGTCCTTTCCAAAAACGTTGGTGTTAATGGCATGATTGGTGGTCAAGTTATTGATTTAGAATCTGAAAACAAAATAATTACCGTTGAAGAGTTAAACTTACTTCAAAGCTATAAAACAAGTGCTTTAATAAAAGCCTCATGTAAAATGGGATGTATTTTGGCGGGACGTTATGATATGCTCGAAATCGCATCAGAGTATGCTGATGCACTAGGTAAAGCTTTTCAAATTGTTGATGATATTCTCGATGTTACAGGAAGCTTTGAAGAACTAGGAAAACCAATTGGTTCTGATAGTCAACAACACAAATCAACTTATGTAAGTCTATTAGGATTAGAGAATTCTAAACGTGAGGCTGATTTACTAACACAACGTGCAGTAGAGCTACTTGAAAATTTTGACAACAATGAGTTCCTTGTTGATCTCACCAAATCCCTACTTGCTAGGAAAAATTAATTTGGAGAATAATATGGAAAATAATATATATAAATCAAAGCGATTTAAAGATATCTCTTTAAAAAACCTTGATTTACCAAACGACTTAAAAAAACTTACTAAAGCTGAATGTGTTTATTTCTGTAAAGAAATTCGAAAAACATTAGTTGACACTGTTTCCGCTAATGGAGGACATTTATCCTCAAATTTAGGTACGGTTGAACTTACATTAGCTATTCACAGAGTTTTTAAATCGCCTGATGATAAGATCATTTTTGATGTTGGTCATCAGGCCTATACCCATAAATTGCTTACTGGTAGATATGAAAAATTTAACACACTCCGTGAAAAAGGTGGAATATCAGGCTTCTGTAAGCCTTGCGAGTCAAAGCATGATCCGGT
>JAAZIT010000443.1 GCA_012800685.1 Clostridiales bacterium | reverse complement strand
TCATTATACCCATCTTCTTTTTCGATGAATCCTGCTCCGCTTTGCTTTGTTGGTGTCAATCCTATTTTCAACAAAGTCTCCTTTTCGTTTTTGCTATACCATTTCCCGGTTCTTTTTCTTTTAGCTCTCCCCATGTCGTAACCTCATCAACATATTTACAATATTATCTATTCTAATTCTGTCTGGCTCAGTCAACCTGTTATACAAATGAAAGCCTGTCGTGCCATCAAAATCATAAAACATATAGTAGTATTGTGACCTTTTAAACGCCTCTCTAAACTGATTTTGAAGGTCCACAAGTTGCCTGCAATTATCATCATACACCTTGTCGCTAACCAGCTCAATATCTGTGTCATAATAAAATCTACTTTGAACTATAATCCATCTTTGCAACATTCCAATTTTTTCTTCTTCTGTAAAATATGGATTCCTGAAGTTCATTTTCTTTTCTCCAATTTCTCTATCTGCTTGCTTGCTGAGTTAAGGCTTATAAGATTAACAATTAACAAAATTGCTCCAACCGGAAAAGCAAAAAGCATAACCACCAATGAAACTAATACTCCTATCGCACAAACACCTGCAGCAAATTTATAATATCCTAACATTTCCATCCTCCTTTCTTAACGTTTTTTCTAACCATTCGTCCTTGTCATAATCAAACCACTCTAAAAATGCACCCTCTCCTTTCAACATTAATTCCTGAATCTTCCTCGCAACAATTGTACCAATGGACTTATCAACACCTTTCCAAACAACAAAATGCTTGCCTTTTATTTGGACCCTTGCTACGTACAAATATCCTTTGTCAATATTCAGATATTTTACTCCCGTTGTGCTTCCCTTTCCTGGTGATGTTCCATTTCTAATAGCCATTATCAACCTCCTCCGAGTAATTTTTAAAATATAAAGCGAACGGTAGGAATCGAACCCACATCTTTCGGCTGGATGCCGATGCTTTTCCACTAAGCTGCGTCCGCAAAAATCCGGTGAGGCAACCTATATGGTCGCCATCACTCTGAAATACTTATTGTCGCTATATCTTTCCGTCAATGTGTTGCAAGTATCTTTGTCCAATCCTTTCAAGACTGCTATCAACAAAATTGTTTTTAAATCCATTCCGATTTTCTCTAATTTCGTCACATTCGTAATTGCTCTGTAGCTGAATGTCATCCTGATTCCTGTCTCTTTTGCTTTCTCTCTGAGTTTCCTGATGAAGTCTACCAATTCTACATTTCCTTTTGCTAAATGTAACTCTACGTTTCTGTCATAATCAAACTCTATACTAACAAATCTGTCCAACGTTGCCTGGTCTAAAACTAATCTACCCGTATATTGCTCGTCTGCTCCCGAACCTATGGTATTTCCTGCAGCTACTACTCTGAAGTTTGGGTCCGCAAATTCTTTTCCATTCGGGAACTCGAAATATCCATTTGCGATTGCCGCATTTAACAATACCAATACTTCCGGAATACTTGCATCCATCTCGTCTAAGAAGAATAACCCGCCTTGCGTAAATGCTTTGTAAAACTCTGTCTCATGATATTTTCCGCCGGCATCTATAAAACCTGTAATCTTAAATTCTTGTTGCACGCTGTTTGTGAAATAAAACTCTAATCCCAATTCTTCTGCTATTTGTTGAAGTGTATGATTCTTTCCGCTTCCTGCTGGTCCGTATAAATAGACCGGAATATCTGACTTTATACAAGCTTTGATGATTTCGTATTGCATGTGCTTTGTCGGTTTTGTCCAGTCAGGCTTTTCAAGTTCTTTTTCAATTTCAACCTTAACTTCTTCAACTGCTTCTTTTTGCTTAAGCATTTCTTCTATGTCGCTGTCTTTAAAGCCATCTTTCTTTGTTCCAACAAACTGAATATCCTCTTCGTCGAAATGTGTTTTTTCGTCGTTGTACTCTACCGCAAAGATTCCGTTCTTAAAATAAAATGTATGAATGTTTCTTGTCTTGTACAAATAATAATTTCTTCTGTAGCTCTTTCCATTTACGAATACCATGCATTCTGTTTCGTTCAACTTCTGCATCTTCATTCCGATTGTCTCATCGACTATCAACTTGCTTGCGTCCAGTTCTTTCTTTTCAATTATCCAACTTTTTGCTGCTACAACATATTTCCCGTCTTCGCTTAATCTAATTTGACTCTTTGGCAAAAACTCTGAATAACCTAATTTGTTCGTTACCTTTACTGCCAAACCTGTGTCTAATTCAACTCTCAACATTTGTATTTCCTCCTCTGAGCGTTTTTTTTATTTGTTATATATATCATACCACATTATGCGTTGTTTGTAAATAGGTTTTTTAAATATTTTTTAAATTTTTTTCAATATATTCTTCTTCACTCTCTGAAATAAAGCTTGAAATAAATAGCGTGTTTTTATAACCTTGATTCTTTTTTAATGATTCTATATACCTTTGCTCCTCACTTCCGTTTATTGGACGACCATAGCCATGCACATGCCCTTTTGTAATTATTTCACTTCTCTCTGCCCAAGCAAAATTTATTCTTCTTAAAAAACTTGGATGAACCAGCGGAAATGCAACCTTGCTGATATTCAGTCTGTCTGCCGCATTCTTTAATTTCAACTCAAATGCTGGAACCCTTCCATCACTTTCTGTCATGCAATGTACATACAAATTGCACTTAAAACCTTGTTGCTCAAGCAGCTGGACGATTCTTAAAGCTTTTACACTTTCTTCTTCAATTTTGTCTGCTGGCGTATGGGACACATAGCTTATTAATTTTACAACATTTAATATTTTTGTTTTCTTCGTTGCAATCTTTTTGCTATTAAACATATTCTGCGGAATACCTTGCAAATATCTTGGAACTGAAGGCTGAAACCCAACTACGTCATATACCATTTTGTTTCTCGTGTCATTCATAATCGGTTTGCTATTCAACTTCTTCGTAAGGTCTTTTGCTTTCTCTTCCCAGCCATTAACCAAAAGCTCTCTTGCCTCTTCGTAGCTTTCTGTCTTTGTGAAATAGTAAGTACCTTCTTTGCTTGCTAAACGTGCATATCTGAAAGGCACATTCAACTTCGTTGTATTAATCCACCTATCCAATTCTTCTATGCTTTCAAACTTCTCTAAATTGAAAACCTTTGGGCCTCTAAAATCTAATTCTACCGTTCCTGTAATTCTTCTCATTTTTTCACCTCTGTGCGTTTTTTTTAAATATATTTCCTATTATGTTTATTATACCACATTACACTCTGAATGTACACAGTTATTTTAAAATTTTTTGAATTTTTATCTCTGTCGGAATATCCTTAATGCAATTCTTAATTTCGTCTAATATCTGTATCTCCTCTTGTTTAATTTCAAATTCAATTATAACCTTAAACACATCTACTCCTCCAGTAATAATTTTTGTTTGCTCCTTGGCAGAAATCCATATAATGCAATACAAGCAGAATCACAAGCGTCATCATCATATTTCGTATTTCCCAATTTGTTTTTAAAGCTCATATCAAACCCTAAATCTTTAACAAAATAATATGTCTCTAACTTCTTGTCTTCCGTCTTGTTTTTAGCTGTTCCAACTATCTGTGCTTTCCAACTTCTGGTATCTACCGAATACACCTTAACTCCAAATTCTGCAGCCACATCAACTATGCAAGCAACCAATGCTCCTGTCATTTTAATATATCCCGGTTTCAAACCATAAGAATCTTTTTGTCCTCCTGTACTAAATGTCCTAATTCTCTCAACATAAATAACTACCTTTTTTGCTTTGTCTATATTTTGACTTAATATCTTTCTGGTTATTTCTCTGATATAGTTTCTTTTAGCCGTTTTGCTCTTTCCAACTCCCTTATAGTAATTTGTGCTGCCAACCTTCTTCAACTCACCATCTGCTGCTATACTTATTCCTGTATTCGTATAGCTCTGGTCAAACCCAATTACAATCTTTTCATATTTGTACATCACTATCAACCTCATTTCCCCAAACATCAAATGGAGGCACTTTTTCTCTTGCAAACATTTCTAAATATTTTGCCTTATCTCCAAACATTTCAACTATTCTATTCCTTACCTCTTGAGGCTTTTCACTATGTCTTCCCCTTTCCGCTTCCAC
>JAAZIT010000442.1 GCA_012800685.1 Clostridiales bacterium | reverse complement strand
GCTTGTAAGGCAGATGCTCTCCCAGCTGAGCTATGCTCCCAGTATTCGTCATCATGAGTTGAACCTCAAGCGACGAAATTTATTATACACTATTTACGAAATATTGTCAAGTCCTTTTAAGAAAAAACTTTAATTTTCTTTTTTAATTTCCAAAAGCCACAAAGCACAGGCGTTTGTACCCACATACAATTTCACCGTACGGCCCATAGGTATACGCACTTGAGGGTTTTGTTCAGGGTATAGTCTATAAATAGTAGTCTTACTATCTTCAATCGTTGCAACAAAAGAAATGTAATTGTTTTTTTCCATTGAATGATTAAAAGTTATAAAAAAGTCATCCTCCACAACTTCAACCTTTGAAATAATATCTCGATTCTCGATTGGCTCCATCGACTGTAATGTTCTTCCGCAGCAGCTAATTTCAGCTTTACTAGTTGAAGAAATTAAATTATTACAATGACTGCACCAATAAAAAATTGTTCTTTTCATATTTCCACCATCTAAAATGTTCTTGTCAAGATTGCTATTGCCAGATAGAATTCTCTCAATATTAATCTCTAAGATATCAGACAGCTCCCTTAGCAATGATATATCAGGACAACCGTATCCTCGTTCCCATTTCGAAACAGCTTTATCGCTTATATTCATTTTATCAGCAAGTTGTTTTTGAGTCATACCCTTTTCTTTACGAAGCTTTTTAATTAGGTTTCCTACTTTTATGCAATCCATTCTACATTCATCCTTTCTTTAATAATGTAAAGTACTTCTCAATCATTATACCTTAGTAAGATTATTAAATCAATAAACGAACAGTAGAGTTAAAAAACATTCTATTTCTTAATAAGCCCAAGAATTTCATCAGATGTGAAATTATAAGCCTTTCCACAAAAGTGACATAGGACTTCCGTTTCTTTGTCCTCAGCCATTTCGGTTAAATCTTTTTCACCAACACTTATAAGTGCTTTTTCAACTCTTTCTTTAGAGCAATCACATTTATACTCCACCTTAAAATCATCAAGCACATTAGGCTCAAGTCCCTCTAATGCCTTAAGGGATATTTCTTCAGGTGTCATTCCACTAGAAAGCATTTCAGTAACGCTTTTCATATTATTAATATTTTTTTCTATTATATCTATAACCTCATCTTGTGCAAAAGGAAGTAGTTCAATAATAAAACCACCCGCTTGAGCAACAGACAAATCAGGATTAACAAGAACCCCTAGGCTGCAAACAGTTGGAACCTGTTCGCTTGTTGCCAAGTAATTTGTAATATCCTCTGCAATTTCTCCAGAAACAATTGGAACTTGTCCGACATAAGGCTCTTTTAGCCCTAGGTCTTTTACAACACTTAGAACTCCATCCGTTCCAACGGCACCCTTAACGTCAAGCTTTCCATATTTATTAAGTGGAATTTCAACAACTGGATTTTGGACATAGGATTTAACATTTCCAAAGCTATCCGAAATAGCAATTAAGCTACCAGCTGGTCCATTTCCATTCATTCTAATAGTAAGGCTGTCATTCTTTCCCTTTAAACCAAATCCCATAAGAGAGGCAGCCAAAGTTAGACGACCCAAACCAGCAGTTGTGACCGCTGATGTTTGGTGTATTTTTTCTATTTCAGCAACTATATCTTTACATTCTATCGCACTGCGAACAACAGATGCATGGGCAGATATAGCTCTAACAATTCTTCCCATTTATATCCTCCATTATGAAGCTTTTCTAGCAACATAAACTATTCTTTCAGTTTCATTAGTAACTTCGTCTGTTGTATAGCCACCAAACTTGGCTACAACGCTAAATCCACAATCTTTAAGCATTTCTTCAATTTCTTCTTCAGAAAGGCATATTTCAGCAAAGTTTTCTGTATACCTATTATAAGTATCGTTTTCTTTTTCAAAAAAATCCAATTGAATGTCAACGCTATTATCATTATTTAAGTAGTTTTGCCAAACACAATAGACATTATCACAATCATAAACAAAAGTATTGTTAGCCAATACTTTCGAGTGCTTATATATAGTATTTACATCAAATATAAAAAGTCCATCTAGCTCGGTAAAAAGCGACACTCTTTTAAATGTAGTTTTTATATCCTCAGCATTTTCAAGATGATTCAAGCTATCAAAAGTGCATATTATAGCATCAATTGTACCGTACATATCTAATTTTCTCATATCCTGCCAAACATACTGTATAGGAAGTCCGCTGTCAAATTTCTTATCTAGTGCAACAGAAAGCATTTCTTGAGAGAAATCCGCTCCAATTACATCATAGCCTTTTTGAGACATTTCCTCACAAACCGAACCAGTGCCACATGCTAAGTCAAGCAAGGTGCCACGCTTTTTTCCATACTGTATAATTAAGTCATCAATCCTATTAGAAACATCTTTATAATTAACGTCGGACATAAGAGTATCGTAAAACGTTGAAAAGTGTCCATAGCTTTTATTTTCCATTTTTATTTTTCATTCTTTCAAAAACAACATTATAACCGTCACTACCATAATTAATACTTCTATTTACACGGCTAATTGTAGCGGTCGATGCACCAGTAGCATTAACAATATCACTATATACATGACGTTCATTTAACATCTTCGCAACCTGAAAACGCTGAGAAAGAGCCTTTAACTCAAGAATAGTACACAAATCCTCAAAGAAATCATAACATTCCTCTAAATTCTCTAAGCAAAGCACCGCTTCAAACAAGTCATCAAGATTTTTATCTTTTAATTTATCGTTCATAACAAAACTCCTCTCTTTACAGGTCACGCTTTAAAGCATGAATACCACATGATTACATTTTACCACACCACCGCGTAAAAGTAAAGAGGTTTCTAACAAAAACAAAAGCGGACAAATTTGTCCGCTTAAATTAATTATTCCTCTAGTGCTACATCTTCAATTATACCCTTAATCTCATCTACACCTTCCGCTGTAATAGATGAAAAAGGAATAACAGTTATATCATTATAATATGGTAACTCTGTTTTTAAATCTTCTAGTCTTTTTTCACGCTGAGTCTTATTTAATTTATCAGCCTTAGTTAAAACTACCACGAAAGGTATTTCGTTATCGACTAAGAAATTAATCATATGAACATCATCCTCAGTTGAAGGATGTCGCATATCAACTAATGAAAACACAAGAGCTAGGTCTCTTGAAGTATCGTTAAGATACCCCTCTATCAAATCAGCCCAACGTGTTTTTTCGGTTTTTGCAACCTTAGCATAACCATATCCAGGAAGGTCAACTAAATAGATGTTTTCCAAATCAAAAAAGTTTATAGTAACTGTTTTGCCCGGAACAGAGCTAACCTTAGCAAGCTTTTTACGATTAAATATCTTATTAATTAATGAAGACTTACCAACATTAGAGCGCCCTGCAAAAGCAATTTCTATACGCTCTGATGGGGGTATTTGTGACAAAAAGCCATATGAAGCAAAAAATTCCGCCTTATTAAAATTCATAAACACTTTCCTTTTCTAATTGCCAACTGCTATATGTAAGGGATTGTTTTCTACTGTATTCGACAGCATTGATACTGGTACTGATGTTTTTCCGCCGCAGCCCTTTAACAAAGCAACCTCTAAAACATCAGAAATAGTTTCAGCAAATACAAAATTGATACTGTTTTTTACAACGTCCTCAACGTCCTCCATATCACCCTTGTTTTCAGCAGGAATAATAACTGTATTAATTCCAAATCGATATGCTGCCATTGTTTTTTCTCTTAGTCCTCCAATTGCCAGTACCTTAGACCTTAGAGTTATCTCACCAGTCATAGCAACATCACTTCTAACAGGGATTCCTGTTATAGCTGAGATTAGTGCAGTAGCAAGAGTAACACCAGCCGAAGGTCCATCCTTAGGAACAGCTCCCTCTGGAGCATGAATATGAATATCCTTTTTCTCAAAATAATCACTTGGTATTCCATATTTTTCTGCTACACTTCTCACATAGCTAACTGCTATCTTTGCACTTTCTTTCATTACATCACCAAGAGAACCAGTTAGCTCAACTTTCCCCTTACCGTCTAAAACAAGAACCTCAAGCGGCATAATTACTCCACCAACTGATGTCCACGCAAGACCATTAACTGTGCCTATTTCGGTTTTATTTACGTAAGTTTCTGGCTTATATCTCTTAGCACCCAAATAGATTCCTAAATTATCGGCTTTAAACGTAACTCTCTTAACTTCGTTTTCAACAATTTTCTTTGCAGCTTTTCTACAGAGAGTACCAATTGTTCTTTCAAGCTTACGAACACCAGCTTCCCTAGTATAGCTATCAATGATTTCATAGATAGCATCATCATTAATTCTAATTTGGGTTTTCTTTAGTCCATTTTTATCAATCTGTTTTGAAATTAAATGACGCTTTGCAATTTGAAACTTCTCTTCTCTAGTATAAGAAGACAGCTCAATAACTTCCATTCTATCAAGTAGTGGTGGTTGAATAGTATCAAGATTATTTGCAGTTGTAATAAACAACACATCACTTAAGTCAAATGGCAGCTCTATATAATGGTCTCTAAATTCCTTATTCTGTTCAGAATCAAGAACCTCAAGCATTGCCGATGACGGGTCTCCCTTAAAGTCATTGCTCATTTTATCAATTTCATCTAAAAGCATAACTGGGTTTTTTGTGCCAGCTAATTTCATTGCATTAATAATTCTACCAGGCATAGCCCCAACATAAGTTTTTCTATGTCCTCTAATATCAGATTCATCTTTAACTCCGCCAAGTGAAACCCTCACATATTTTCTACCAAGAGACTCAGCAATAGATTTTCCAATGGAAGTTTTACCAACTCCAGGAGGTCCATATAAGCATAGTATTTGTCCCTTAACATCAGGGGAAAGAGCCTTTACCGACAAGGTTTCTAATATTCTTTCTTTAACCTTAGTCATGCCATAGTGGTCTTTATCTAATATCTTCTCAGCTTTTTTAATGTTAACATTATCTTTTGTAGCAGTATTCCAAGGAAGATCTAGACATGTATCTAAATAACTTCTAATAACAACCGCTTCTTGTGAAGCTGGTGACATTTTACTTAGTCTTTTAACCTCAGCATTTAGTTTATCAAAGGTTTCTTCTGATAAATTTAATTTTGCAATTTTTTCAACGTAACCTTCTAAATCAGATTCAACATCATTTTCCTCGCCTAGTTCTTTAGATAGAACTCTCATTTGTTCTCTTATGTAATAATCACGCTGGTTTTTATCAATTTGTTCATTTACCTTTAAGTGAATTTCTTTTTCAATTTCTAAAATCTCTATTTCTCTTGTCAAACAGGTTAGTAT
>JAAZIT010000441.1 GCA_012800685.1 Clostridiales bacterium | reverse complement strand
CATCATTGCCAAATGTTTGATATACAAGTTCTTTAAATTGTTCTACATCATTTTTTATATTTTCTGGTCTTAAAAGTTATTTGTTACAATAAACCTAGAAGTTGCAACTATTAAAAATTGAACAACCTGTACAACTGGTTAGTTGCTATATCTATCCATAGCTATTCTATAATCAAATCTTATTTAATCCATAATATAGAGTTTTTCTATATCAACAAACTCATCATATAAAAGCTCTTTTGTAATATACTTTCCATCTTTCCAGTAGCATTTTTTACAGCTTGAACCTTTTTCTAGTCGAAGAACTCTAAACTCGTTTCCAACAACCTCAATTGCCGCATTATCCATTGCAATAGCAGGTACTTCAGTTTCCTTCATCATTTCCTCTAAAGGCTCAAGTCTAAAGCTCTCTCTGTTGCTATGAGGGCATATAAGAATATCTAAAAAACCAAAGCCGTTAACTTTAAATACCTCTTTAGTATCATCATCAACCGAATCACCATATCTACACCAGCATATGGCTCCAGCACTTACCCCACACAAAACCTTATCTGTGTTTTCATATGCATCACGAAGAAGCTCTGTAATATCGTGCTTGTGACAGAGCTCTATAAGCTTTGAGGTGTTTCCCCCACCCACATAAATTATATCTGCTTTTTGTATTTTAGCGTTTACAGTGTCAAAGGAAACTATATCATTAAGAGTTAAATAATCAGTTTTGCAATCATAGATATCCTTGTAGATATTTTTCATTACTTGATAATATTCGTCTGGAAAATCATTTGCTAAACCAATAAACAAAAAATTAGGTCTTTTCTTACCCGTTAAAGCCACTATTTCTCTGTCAAATGGTCCAGTTTCATAAATAGTTTCGCCGTGTCCATTTTCTCCTCCACCAATTGCTACTATTTTACCCATTTAATTTCAACTCCCTTTCTACTTAACTAAAATTTACTGGATAATTATAATCCATTGTCAATAAAATTCCAAACAACTATAGATGTTATTTATATGTTATCAATTTATTTATATTTACTAAAATTATAGCATTAAGTATATTAATTGTCAACAACTTCTGTAATTTTTTATAGTTTATTTACCCACAAAAAAACCTCGCTTAAAAAGTGAGGTTTTAATATTTTTTATATTATTTTTGCACCTTGGTTGTCTATTCTAAACTCTTTAACATTCCAATTTTTTAGCCCTGCATTGTCAAGTGAAAACTTTACTTTTCCTGCAAAATAAGTGTTTTCTTCATCAACGATTGCCATTATTGTAGGCCCTGCTCCACTAATATATGCACCATACGCTCCATGATTATAAGCTATATCAAATACTTCTCTAGCATTTGGAATAAGCTTCATTCTGTATGGCTGGTGAAGCTTGTCATGAACAGCAGTCCTTAAGTTTTCAAACTTGCCTGTTAATAGAGAAGCCGAAAATAATGCTGCTCTTGAAAGGTTGTAAACAGCATCTTTATGTGAAACCTCTTTGGGAATACACGCTCTTGCCTGTTCAGTTTTTAACTCAAAATCTGGTATAATTGCTACAAACTTTAACTTTGTATAAACCTCTTGTTTAACCCAGTGTACCTTTTTTCCATCAAAAACGGCAGTAACAATTCCACCTAAAAGAGCTGGAGCAGTGTTATCAGGGTGTCCTTCAATTTGAGCAGCAAGGTCAACTAAATCATCAATAGTTAGAGGGTTTCCAAGAATTGTGTTTGCTCCTAAAAGACCTGCTATTATGCATGCCGAACTAGAGCCTAAGCCTCTTGTCATAGGAATGTTGCTTGTTTGTCTAATCTTTAAACCATCAAGCTTTTTGCCACACACCTTAAACAAATCATTTGCAGAAATATAAATTAGATTTTGTTTGTCTCGTGGAACATCTAGTCCGTCAAGTGACTCAATATCTATTGTATCAGACTCTTCCATTTCAATATAGTTATAATAATTTAGTGCCAATCCAAGTGCATCAAATCCAGCACCTAAATTAGCTGATGTAGCAGGAACTTGCATTTTAAACATATTAATGCTCCTTTGTTGAAAAGTAATTCCGTCACCAAAAAGGCTGACGGATTCACTAAAAAGTATTGTTGCTTTTAAATATAAAATTTCAATTTACATTTCGTCACCTAAAAACTTGTCTAATCCAACAAGTTTAATAAGCGAGCTTTCTAATTGCTCTAAGTGATTATAGCAAAAACATTTATTATTATTTTGATTTAAATTTCCCAAATAGTACTTTTGGGTTTTACAACTTGTTTCTATCATAAGAAAAATTCTGTTGCTTTTATAATTTTTTTGAAAATCTACACTTTCAATAGTATTTCCTTGAATAAATTTTTTGTTTATCATAATTCCGTAAAAAGGATTTTGATATTTTATTTTAATAACTTTTGGAATTTTTCCCTTTTTTATACCAATTGGAATTATTAGTGGTAATAACAAAATAAAACATAAAGTAAATGATATTAAAATAATAAATATATTTGTGGAAACATTACTAGAAAAATCTTCTCCAGATAAATAGTCCATTTGTAATAATTCATATAAAAATATCAAATTAAATAGTACCACAATTAGCTTTATTAACAATGGCATATAGGCATATGTACGAGCCATTTTCTTTTTAGGAAAATTAAAAACTTCAACACCATTATCAGTATATGGTTCAATTTGATTGTTAACTGGTGCAACTTCTCTTGTTGCAAATTGATTATATATAACATCTTCTACCGCTTCACTAGTTACGGTCGTAAAATTTTCAATTCCCTCTAAAAGTGCAAAAAAATCTTTTTCAGAATAACCATAGCATTGAATTTTTTTCTTCTTTTGATCTTGACCTATGTAATCTATTTCGTACCATCCTATTATCGGGATATAATTTATACTAATACCTCATTTTGAATAACAAAATATATAATTACTAAGCATTATACTCTTTGAATTTCTTAACTGTAATTCCCCTTCAGAATTGATTCTAAATTCATGTTTTAAAAGTAATATATAAACAATATAAGATAAAACAAAGTCTGCAATTATAGGTAAGGCAATCACTGAGAAAAATCCAAAATTAAGAGAAAGAGATGAATTAATTAACATTTTACAGAAAAATAAAGGTAGAAATAATATAATTGAAAGCTGAAATATACATTTTAATTGTGAACCAGTACTAGCTCGATAAATTGTCTCTTGCATAGTATCACCTCAAAATAATTATTTTTTAGTTTATAGCATTCTAATTTTACTTTCTATCGACATAGATTTTGAAAGAACCTCGAGCTTCTCATCTATTTCACTTTCAACTAGTGAAGGAGTGATAAACGCAATCTCATCATTAGCTCTACCATTTCTTTCAATAAATATAAGCTTTCCAAAAAGGTCCGACAAATGTCCCTTTTGCTTGTCAACATCATTATCTTTGGCCTTTGCTCTCACATACATTGATGTTTCAACACTCTTGTAAGGAACAATATAACTACTATCATGGTTGTCGTCCCATGAAATTGCTAAAATTCTCTCTTGGTGCTTTAGTGCGTCAATTATATCACCGACTACAGCTGATGCAGTTGGAAGCTTTCCGGCACCCTTACCGTAAAATACAACATCACCAACGCCGTCGCCAACAACTGATATAGCGTTATATACATCATCAACTGATGAAAGAAGACTTTTCTTTGATACAAATCTAGGGGATACGATTGCAGAAATTCTATTTCCAATAGCTTGAACACTACCGATAAGTTTAATAGCGTAGCCTGCATTTTCAGCATACTCAACGTCATCAAGAGTTATTCTGGAAATTCCTGAGCGATGAACCTGTTCTGGATAGATATGTTTTCCATACGCTAGAGAACCTAGAATACAAATTTTTCTGCAAGCATCCTCGCCCTCAACGTCAGCAGTTGGGTCAGCCTCAGCATAACCAAGCTCTTGAGCCATTCTGAGTGCTGTTTCAAAATCCATTTGCTCTCTAATCATTTTAGTTAAAATAAAGTTTGTTGTACCATTTAAAATACCAGAAATACTCTCAATTGCATTTCCAGCTAGACATTTGTAAAGTGGTCTTATAATTGGAATACCACCACCAACACTCGCCTCAAATAGATAGTTTGCATTGTTTTCATTTGCTATTTTTAAAAGCTCTGCCCCATGACAGGCAACAAGCTCTTTATTTGATGTAACAACACTCTTTCCCTTTGAAAGAAGCTTTTTTGTATAATCGTATGCAAAGGTTGTTCCGCCTACCAACTCAGCCACAACCTCAACATCAGGATCATTAATTATATCATCAAAATTTTTAGTAAACTTTTTATTGTATTCACTATCGGGAAAGTCCTTTAAGTCAAGAATATATTTAATCTCAACTGGTCTTCCTATTTTCTTTTCAATGTTTGCTTTGTTTTTCTCAAAAAGTTCCACTGTTCCAGAACCCACAACACCAAAACCAATTATCGCAATACTGCTCATTTATAAATCCTCCCACCCGACTATTCGCCGGAAATTATCTTAACGTCAACTACTCCATTCATATTAGAAATTTCACTTTTAACTGCATTAGCATTTATTAAGTCGTTTTCAAAGCGAAATGAAATAGTAACTGTTGCTACCTCGTCAATCGGAATATTCTGATTAACTGTCAATACATTTGTATTTAACTCGTAAAGTCGTGTTAGAATTGACGATAAAACGCCCTTTTCATCACGTAGAACCAAATAAAAAGACACAATTTTTTGATTTAGCTTTTCTTCATAAGCAAAAACTGAGTCCTTATATTTATAATATGCACTTCTTGAAATGCCAACTGCTCGGCAAGCCTCCGTAGAAGATTTTGCCTCGCCCCTTGCTCTTAGCCTCTTCGCATGAAGCACTTTCATAATAACTTCAGGAAGAACCTTTGAATTTACTACAACTAATTTATTATCAATATCCAGCATATTTAAGTCCACCCCCAAAGTACAAGTGTATTTATCATAGATACAAATATACCATTTCTACGTGATTTTGTCAAGAATTATACTCCCCACAAACTACATATTCTGCAACTTTTAGTTAACCCACTTAAAAATAAGAAATTTAACTAAAGATTTTATTCATTTTGCCTATTTCTAAATATGTATAGTATTGTTGGCATTTATTAATACAAAGTATACCGCCAATTTAATAGCCAATAAAGCTTAAATAATACTGTAATTATTATTTATTTCGTGTTAAGTATATTTACATTATAATTATAGTAAAAGCGACTAGGAGATTTTTCCTAATCGCTTTATAAGTTTGATATTTTATTTAATTTTAACTAGACTAAAATATTATTTAAAAACAGAACAAGTTTTTGAAGTCTTTTTAATACCATTTGTGCCATTAATAAGAACGTGGCCCCAATCGGAAGATAGCAATGAGCCGTCCCAGTAATATGCAATGTCAAGATATTCAACTCCACCACCATTGCCCTTCCAGCTCCAGCCAAGATATCCTATTTTCTTTTCCGTACAATACTTCATTATATAGGCCTCGTCAACATCTCCATCAGAGTGGTTATGTCCAAACTCTCCCACTATTACACAGAGATTTTGTTTCGTTACATTATTGAGATTAGAGCTAATTGATGAAGAATTTCCACCTGCTGAGCCATACATATGTATTGAAAACATTGTGTT
>JAAZIT010000440.1 GCA_012800685.1 Clostridiales bacterium | reverse complement strand
TTAATATTAAGCATATGTTTTACTCCTAATTTTCTGCAAAAATCATTAAAAAATAGTTAAAAATGGCAAAAAAAGCAATATATTTTTAGAAAAGTGTTGACAGATAGACTAAAGTCTGTTATCATAAAATTGACCAGATAGAGGTGCAATCAAAATAAGTAACTGCTTTTGGCATAACGAGTCCACTAGACTTTTAAGTGCAAGTTGCCTAGACAAAAGCTGCGAAAGGTGCGATTGCCGAAGAGATAAAACCTTAGGCATGGATTTAGCTCTGATTGCAGGTTGAAAAAGCTTGTAATTGTCATCATACAAATGATGGAGTGCTATCGACATATCTTTTTAATTATAATATTTTTCTATTGATATGTCAACTCTAATATTGTGGATTTGTGTGATAAACTGGTTTTTTAAACCAGTTTTTTTATTAACTAGATTTAAAAATTTCGCATGAAAATGCGTGAAATAAAGGAGATTTTTATGAAAAAGTATAACGTTGGAATTATTGGCGCAACAGGAATGGTTGGACAGAGATTTGCAATTCTCTTAGAAAACCACCCTTGGTTTAATGTTGTTTGTTTAGCAGCATCACCACGAAGCGCTGGAAAAACATATGAAGAAGCCGTTGGTTCAAGATGGGCAATGGATAAAGAAATGCCTTCTTCAATGAAAGATATGATTATCCTTGACGCAACAGCTGACATTGAAAAGATTGCAGGAATGGTCGACTTTGTTTTCTGTGCAGTTGATATGAAAAAAGCCGAAATTAAAGCATTAGAGATTGCATACGCAAAAGCTGAATGCCCTGTTGTTTCAAATAACTCAGCACATAGAGCCACTGAAACTGTGCCAATGGTTGTTCCAGAGATTAATCCAGAGCATATTGAAATTATTGAAGCACAAAGAAAATCACTTGGTACAAAGAAAGGTTTTATCGCAGTTAAATCAAACTGTTCAATTCAAAGCTATGTACCAGCACTTCACCCACTAATGAAATATGGTGTAAATAAAGTTTTAGCCTGTACCTATCAGGCAATTTCAGGGGCAGGAAAAACCTTTGAAACATGGCCAGAAATGCTAGATAATGTTATACCATTTATAGGTGGCGAGGAAGAAAAATCAGAGCAAGAGCCACTTAAGGTTTGGGGACATATTGAGGGCGATAAGATTGTAAATGCTGTTAAACCTGAAATTACAACACAATGCTTAAGAGTTCCTGTTTCAAATGGTCATACAGCAGCAGTGTTTGTTTCTTTTGATAATAAACCATCTAAAGAAGAAATATTAAAATGCTGGAAGGAATTTGTTGGAGTTCCACAAGAGCTTGAGCTCCCATCCGCTCCAAAGCAATTCCTAAACTACTTTGAGGATGATAACAGGCCACAGGCTAGGCTTGATAGAGATATGGAGGGCGGAATGGCTGTTTCAATCGGTCGTTTACGTGAAGACACACAGTATGATTATAAATTTGTATGCTTATCACACAACACGTTAAGAGGTGCTGCTGGTGGTGCTGTACTTCTAGCCGAATTGCTAGCTGCAAAAAAATATTTTGACTAATTATTTAATTCCGTTCACGATGAAAGGAGAACGACAATGAAAAACACAATTTTTACTGGCGCTGGTGTTGCTATCGTTACACCAATGGACAAAAATGGTGAGATTGATTATCAAATGTTTGGTCAATTAATTGATTATAATATTGATAATGGAACTGATGCAATTATCGTTTGTGGTACTACAGGCGAGAGTGCAACAATGACTGATGAAGAGCATATTGAAGCAATTAAATTTACAGTAAATAAGGTTAATAAAAGAGTCCCTGTAATCGCTGGCACTGGAAGTAATGATACAGCATATGCTCTAAAGCTTTCTATTGAAGCTCAAGAGCTTGGCGCTGATGCACTTTTAATTGTTACTCCATATTATAATAAAACCTCTCAGGCAGGACTTGTTAAACACTTCACGGTTATAGCTGATGCAGTGGATATTCCAATAATTCTTTATAATATCCCTGGAAGAACTGGAATTAATATGGAGGTTAGCACTATTAAAGAGCTTTCAAATCATAAAAATATTGTGGCTGTAAAAGAAGCGAGCGGAAACATTTCATATGTTGCAAAGCTTATAGCTGAGTGTGGTGAAAGTATCGATGTATATAGTGGAAATGATGATCAAATTATTCCAATCATGTCACTTGGTGGCAAGGGAGTTATTTCTGTTATTTCAAACTGTATGCCTTTTGAAACTCATGAAATATGTGCACTCTGTTTAGAGAATAGATATGATGAAGCTAGAGCTAAGGCTTATGGACTTCTTGAATTTACAAACAATTTATTCCTTGATGTAAACCCTGTTCCTATTAAGGAAGCTTTAAATATTATGGGCTTTAATGTTGGCGAATGTCGACTTCCCCTTTATAAAATGAGTGACAGTACAAGAGAAAAGCTTAAAACATCTATGCAAAAAATCGGATTAGTTAAATAATTCAGCATAATTCAATTTTTATTGCGTAAGTAATATGCTTAAACAATAACGAGATTATGTGAAAGGAATGATATAAATGCTTAACATAGCTGTAAGTGGTTGCTGTGGAAAAATGGGTAGAGTTATTTATGATTTGATAACCAGCCGTGAGGATTGTAGCGTGTGCTTTGGAATTGATATTTCTGGAGTAAAATATGCTGACTTTAATGTTTACACAAAAGTTAGTGACATTGAAAAAAAGCCAGATGTTATTATTGATTTCTCACATCCATCACTTCTTGATGATCTGCTAGATTATTGCTTGTCTACTGGTACACCAATTGTTTTGGCAACTACTGGTTATAGCGATGAACAAATTAGTCAAATACATAAGGCTTCGGAACAAATCCCTGTTTTCTTTACATTTAATATGTCACTTGGAATTAATCTTCTTGCGGAGCTTGCTAAAAAAGCAACTCAGGTTTTAGGTGGACAATTTGATATTGAAATTATTGAAAAGCACCATAATCAAAAGATTGATGCTCCAAGCGGAACAGCCATAATGCTTGCAAATGCCATTAATGAAGAGCTTAATAATTCATATACATATGTTTATGACAGACATTCCGTTAGACAAAAGCGTGGAAAAACCGAAATAGGAATGCATGCTGTCCGTGGTGGCACGATTGTCGGTGAGCATGAGATTATTTTTGCTGGACGTGATGAAGTTATTTCCCTTTCACATTCAGCTTCTTCAAAAGAAGTATTTGCAGTTGGTTCAGTTAATGCTGCTGTATATTTGGCAGACAAACCTGCTGGACTGTATGATATGAAAAATTTAATATGATTTACTAAAAATCCAGTGCATAAAACACACTGGATTTTTTTTACATTACCCCTTGCACTAAGGGTCAAATTATGTTAGTATATAGTTAAATAAGCAGAAAGGATTTACATTATGTCAATAAAGAAAAAGTTATTTGCATTAGGAACAGCTATGTTAATATTGATTAATCTTTGTTCTTGTGGACAGAAAATTGAAAAATATGACTCTGAAAATCCTCAAACAACCTTAGCTACAATTACACATGCTACTACCAGCAAAAATATAACGATAAGTGATTCTCTTTCCGAACCTGAAGAAAAACCTGATTCAATAGTCCGAATTGTATGTGCAGGCGATAATCTTATCCATGACTGTATATATGAACAAGCAGATGCACGTGCAGGAAAAAAAGGCGATGGAAAATATGACTTCTCATATGTATATCAAAATGTAATAGATTATATTAAAGACGCCGACCTTTCAGTTTTAAATCAAGAAACCATTGTTACTGACGAGTTTCCTCCTTCAACTTATCCATGCTTCTGCTCTCCAGAAGCTTTAGGAGACTATATGATTGACGTTGTTGGTTTTGATGCCGTTTCGCTCTCAAACAACCACATCCTTGATAAGGGAGAAAAAGGACTTTTGGCAACTTTAAAATATTGGGATACAAAGCACCCTGATGTAATTCGTTATGGAGCATATAAAAATACCGATGATATGAATCATATAAGAGTTAAAGAAGTTAATGATATTAAATTTGCCTTTTTGGGATATATGGAGCATACTAATGGTATTAAACATAAAGCCGAACAGGGCTCTGAGCTTGTTTATTTAAGTGAGAGGGAGCTTGAGACTATTGAAAACCAAATAAAAGAGGCTAAGAAGATTGCAGATATAGTAATAGTTTCACCTCACTTTGGAGTAGAGGTATCAAATGTTGTAACAGACCAACAGAAAAACCTGTCAAAGAAATTTGTAGAGTGGGGTGCTGATATTATTGTTGGAACCCAACCTCATACCTTACAAACCTGTGAGTGGATTGAAAGAGAAGATGGAACAAAAGGCTTTGTATATTATTGCCTGGGAAATTTTGTTTCTGGTATGACTAGTTCATATGCAATGTTGGGTGGACTTGCTGATTTCACAGTAAGAAAAAACTATAAAACTGGTGAAGTGACAATTGAAGAGCCAAAAATAATTCCAATGGTTTCTCATTTTGAAAGAGATTACACTAATGTTACTATTTATCCATACTCAAAGTATACAGAAGAACTTGCAAAAGTCCATGGCTTAAGCCCACAATATAGAGAAGCTAAATTTACTTTTAAATTTCTAAAAGAGGCCCTTGAAGAATTAGAAATACCAGATGAATTTATGCTAATTAAATAATAGAAAAAAATTAAAGCATTTGTCTTAGATAAGTTGAGACAAATGCTTTTTTTAGTGCAAAAAAAGCAAACACTAAATAATGTTTGCTTAATTTTAGTTTAACTATAATAGTTCCCCATACTTCTTAATAAAAATTCTTTTTACAATTGCTACTAATATCATATAAGAGATGATAATAACAAATAAACAAGGGAAATAAATTAAAGGCATAGGCTTCATATCTGCAATTTTACCAATAAAGGTGTATGGTAAAGCTGTTCCTAAAATAATACCCATTGTAGTAAATAGCACAACTCTCCAAGATGCACGGCTTTGAATAAATGGTATTTTCACAGTTCTAATTAGATGAATTACAATAGTTTGAGACCATAAAGACTGAACAAACCAACCGGCATTAAATATCATCATAAAGGACATCTGATTTTCTGGTGTTAAGCTGTGGTACGAACCGCCTAATGCAAATGGACAAATAAAGAAGTACATTAAGAGAAATGTAATAATATCGAAAACTGAGCTTGTCGGACCCATCCAAAGCATAAATTTAGTTATTGAACCAGCATCCCAAGTACGTGGCTTTTTAAAATATTCAGCGTCAACATTGTCCCAAGGCAAGGTTATACAAGAAATATCGTAAATTAAATTTAATATTAATATTTGAATTGGCAACATTGGCAAAAATGGAAGAAATGCTGAAGCAGCTAGAACTGAAAACATATTTCCGAAATTTGAGCTTGCTGTCATTTTTACATATTTAATTATGTTGGCGTATATTTTTCTTCCCTCAATTACACCATCCTCAAGAACCATTAAATCCTTTTCCATTAGAATTAAATCCGCTGATTCCTTAGCTATTTCAACAGCACTGTCTACTGATATTCCTACATCTGCGACAGCCATTGCTGATGCATCATTAATTCCATCCCCTAAAAATCCAACAACATGACCGTTCTCCCTTAAAAGGTTTACAATTCTTGCCTTTTGATTTGGCGAGAGTTTTGCAAAAACATCAACTTCCTCTATAACTGTTTTTAACTCATCGTCACCCATCTGTTCAATTTCTGATCCTAAAACTATTCGTTCAACCTTAATTCCAACCTGCTTACATACACTTTCTGTAACACAATCGTTGTCACCAGTTAAAACCTTAACACCTACCCCGTACTCTCCAAGTGTTGCAATAGCTTCCTTTGAACTCTCCTTTGGAGGATCAAGAAAGGCTAAATATCCCATTAAAACCATTTCACTCTCGTCAGCTACTGAAAAAGTACCAACTGGTGATGGATTAGTTTTTTGTGAAACACCTAAAACCCTTAGCCCTTGAGAATTGTACTCGTTGCATTTCTCAATTACTTCCTTACGGATATCCTCGGTTAATGGCTTAACCTCACCCTTGTATTCAATATAAGATGAAACTGATAGCATTTCTTCAATAGCACCTTTTGTTATTAGCTGAGTTTTTCCACTATCATCAGCAACAACAACACTCATTCTTCGTCTATTAAAATCAAAAGGTATTTCGTCAACCTTGTTAAAACGGCTCCATTCATTAAACTTACCGTGCTCATGTGACTTTTCTATTATTGAAATGTCCATTAAATTTTTAAGACCAGTCTGAAAATAGCTATTTAAAAAAGCATGTCTTAATACCCTTATATCTTCATTTCCATGAATATCTAAGTGGTATTCTAAAACAACCTTGTCCTGAGTAATTGTGCCAGTTTTATCTGTGCAGAGAATATCCATTGCACCAAAATTTTGTATAGAATTTAAGTTTTTAACTATAACTTTTTTCTTTGACATTGAAACTGCACCCTTAGCTAAATTTGCAGATACAATCATAGGAAGCATTTCAGGAGTTAAACCAACAGCTATTGAGAGGGCAAATAAAAACGCCTCTAGCCAGTCCCCTTTTGTAAATCCATTTATAAATAAAACAATAGGCACCATGACTAGCATAAAACGAATTAGTACCCAAGAAACAGAATTAATTCCCTTTTCAAAGCTAGTTGGGGGCGATTTTTCTTGAATCTGTTTTGATATACCACCAAGCATAGTGTCATCACCCACAGCAATTGCCATAGCCACTGCCGAACCTGAAACAACATTACAACCCATGAAAGCTAGGTTATTTAGTTCAATTGGATTGGTCGATTCACCATTAGTAACATTAGAAAATTTTTCTATTGGCTCACTTTCACCTGTTAATGATGACTGATTAATAAATAAATCCTTTGCAGATAAAATTCTTATATCTGCTGGAATTAAGTCCCCTGCCGCTAAATAAATAATATCTCCAACAACAATTTCATCAAGAGGAATTTCAATTTTCTCTGAATCTATTATATCATCGTCCTTGTCGTCCACTATACGCTGGACAGATATTGTTGTTTCAACTAATTCATTTAGCTTTTCCGCAGCTTTTCCACTTCTAATTTCTTGAATAAAATGGAGAAAACCACTAATTAATACCATGGTTGTAACAATTATTGCTGCTGGATAATCCTTAGTGAATAATGATATTAAAGCTAAAACAATTAAGACTACTGTAAATGGATTAATAAAAGTGCTAAAAAGCTTTTTTAATAGTGAATCCTTCTTGTTTTTACTTATAATATTTTCGCCAAAATATCCACGCATTTCTTTGACCATGTTTTTGTCATAGCCTGAAAACCCATTGTCATACTGAACAAAGAGTTGTTCAGTACTCTTTGACGATGCATTAATTAGTAAATTCTTTACCCTATCTGCTCGTTTTGAAACTTTAATATTTTCTTTTTTCTTAAACATAATAAGCCCTCCAAACCATTAAGTAAAATTGGACGTAGATAAAATTTGTTAGCAATAAGCAATTTTCAAATTATTGCATACTAAAGCAAGGCAAGATAATGAATATCTTGACTTTAGATAAATTAACTAGCCCCAAAAAGCGCCTTCGATATCTTCCGTCAGAATCCATACTCTCACCTCCTCATGAATTCAAATAGTTTTACATTAAAAAAACATCGAATAAACTATACCGATATTTATGCAAAAATAAAAACTCTTACACCGCAAAAACGGTATAAGAGTTTAATAGTCTTTAGTTGGAAGTTTTAGTTTGATATTATGCTATTTCTATAAAATTAAAAAAGCAATTTTGTACTTAACTTGTAACTAGTGCTAGTAACCAATCATAATTACCGTTCAAGCTTTAACTTCATAGGGCGATGTAATTGCGTTAGTCAATGCCTTGAATTCGACATCAACTGTTAACCTTCTCACCAGTGTCTCCACTGATTCGCGGCAGCAACCCGTATCCCTGTGTTAGCCTCACCTATCGATATTATTTACTAAATTAAGTATATCATACTGTGTCGCCAAAGTCAAATAAAAGATAAAGATGTTTCTGGTTTAGAATTTTAGACAAGGTACTGAATGTAAAACCAAGCATAAAATATAATAAGCCAAGTTTTTGGCAATTTTATATAGGAGTGTGACAAACACATGGGTTTTAATAGAAAATGTTCTAACTATAATAACAATCAAGATTTTCAGCCAACAATGAATGTATATAATAGTCCTTCATGCAATTATGACAATAAGCTTAGCTGTGATTGTAAATTCACTTGCATCCATGAATGCTGCAGGGTCAGATGCTGTCAATGTATAGGCCCCTCTGGTGCAACTGGAGCCGTTGGAGCAACTGGTGCAACCGGACCTAGCGGTGCAACTGGAGCCGTTGGAGCAACTGGCGCAACCGGACCTAGCGGTGCAACTGGGGCTGTAGGAGCAACTGGCGCAACCGGACCTAGCGGTGCAACTGGAGCCATTGGAGCAACTGGTGCAACTGGACCTAGCGGTGCAACTGGGGCTGTAGGAGCAACTGGTGCAACTGGACCTAGCGGTG
>JAAZIT010000439.1 GCA_012800685.1 Clostridiales bacterium | reverse complement strand
CTTTAATATTTACATTTGGTATTAATTTTTTAACATCTGTCAAAATACTTTCCAAGCCTTCGCTGGTCACTGATTTATCAACTTTGCTTTCCAAATCTTCAGCTGTTGGCCCCACTAACATATTGCCATGAATTGTAGGGCACATCAATTTTCCTTTTGTTATTTTTGTAGGAATAGGAAGCACGATTTTATTAACTTTGCAGGAAGTATTTTTATCTAAAATATAAAATTGTCCTTTTCTTGCAACAACCTTATAATTTGCTTTTCCGACCATTGCTGCGATTTCATCACAATATAAACCTGCGCAATTTATAACGTATGTTGTCTCAATAATGCCACCTGATGTTGTAACAGACTTAATCTTTCCGTCTTTAGTATTTATTCCTGTCACTTTTGTATTTAATAAAAAGCTGACACCATTTTCGTTTGCATTTTCGGCAAGTGCTTGAACATAGATGAATGGGTCAATTATATTTTCCCTAGGTATATACAAACCACCCTTTACATCAGGATTCAAATTAGGTTCCATTTCAAGAAGCTTTTCTCTTGTCATATATTCCACATCATAAACTCTATTTTTAAAAGCTTTTGTCTTAATAGGCTTCAAAAGCTCATACTGCTCATCTGTTATCGCGGGAAGTATTGCTCCTACCTTTTTATAGGGGACATCCAAGTCTTTTGTCAATTCCTCATACATAGGGTTAGCAGCGACAACCAATTGTGATTCCAATGTTCCCGGTGTTGCATCAAAGCCTGTGTGGATAATAGCACTGTTGGATTTTGAAGCATCACCGCCAATATCTTCGTTTTTATCAATAACAAGTACATCTATTTTGTATTTTGAAAATTCACGGGCGATAGCGCAGCCCACCGCGCCAGCTCCGATAACAATTATATCAGTCTTTAACATAATTTCCTCCAAGCTATCATATTTTTTAGTCTTCTAATCTTCTGACCATCCCTTTGAGCGCTCAACCGCTCTTCTCCAGTCATGCAATAGCTTTTCTCTTTTTTCTTCGCTCATTTGCGGCTCATATCTTTTGTAAAGTTTCCATTTGTTTGATAAATCATTTAAATCACTGAATTCACCTATGCCAAGAGCTGCTAAATAAGCTGCTCCTAAAGCTGTTGTCTCCGTAATTACCGGAACATCTACAGGTATCCCCAATATGTCCGCCTGAAACTGCATTAAAAACTCATTTGCTACGGCTCCGCCGTCAACCCTCATGACATCAATAGGAATACCGGAGTCTTTAACCATAACATCTAGATTATCCTTTACCTGGTAGGCAATGCTTTCAAGTGTAGCCCTTACTATTTCAGCTCTTGTGGTGCTGGCTGTAATACCAATCATTGTACCTCTTGCATACTGGTCCCAATGTGGTGCAGCTAAACCAACAAAAGCAGGTACAAAATATAGACCGCCTGTATCATTTATGGATTTTGAGATTTCTTCAGTTTCAGCTGCTGATTCTATTATTTTAATGCCATCTCTTAGCCATTGAATTGCTGCTCCTGT
>JAAZIT010000438.1 GCA_012800685.1 Clostridiales bacterium | reverse complement strand
CAAACAACCCACGCTGACAGGTGTATAGCTTCTCCCACAAACCACCACCCTTTACAAAGGTTAGTGGTATGGTTAAAAGACCTAATGCAAAAAGAATGATCGACCAAAGTCTTCTATTTTCACTGCGTCTGATTTCTTCTTCTTTTATTGTTGGGCGTTTTGTTTTTGTTTTTCGAGTTTTAGTCGCAGGTTTTTTTGCCGAAGCCATCTTTTCTCCTCCTAATATGTATTAAATGTGATTGTGCAACCAACCACATTATTATTTAATATAAATTTATTTTAGAAAACTGAAATTGTCCAGTTATTTTAATTAATTTTTATTGCATTGCTACTATTTTTTACTTTTAGCTTATTACTAGTCCTAGTTTCAGCACTATAGCTACCACTAGAGCAAAAATTAGAGCATTTAAGCTCGGTTTTTTCTTTACCCTCAAAGCTGTGTAAATATAAATATGGATCTGTTGAAAACTCCTCAAGCTTCCATTCAAAAACAGGCTTGTCGAAAATATCTCCTACAAAAACATCATAAAGGTTAAGAATTGTTTGAAACATCTTGTTCAATCCTTTCCTTTTGATTGTCATTTTCAATCATATCATATAAGCACTCAATTGCATCACTTAGACCGCCTAGACTATCGATTAATCCCTCTGAAACGGCTTCTTCACCGTCAAGAACCGTTCCTACATCCATGACAAGCTTTCCAGTTTGCATCATTAAATTTTTGAAACGCTCACCACTAATCTTAGAGTTATTAGTAACAAAGCGTATGATTCTATCTTGCATTTTATCAAAATATGATAATGTTTGAGGAACGCCAAGAACTAGTCCGTTCATTCTTACAGGATGAACCGTCATCGTCGCAGATGGAACTATAAAGGATTTTTTAGCACAAACGGCTAAAGGTATTCCAATAGAATGACCACCGCCCACAACCAGTGAAACAGTTGGGGTTTTCATTCCAGCAATAACCTCAGAGATTGCAAGTCCCGCCTCCACATCTCCACCAACAGTGTTAAGAATAATTACAAGCCCCTCAATAGACCTATCCTGTTCAATGGCCACAAGTGCTGGAATTATATGCTCGTATTTTGTGGTTTTATTTTGAGGTGGAAGTATATAATGTCCCTCCACTTGACCAATAATATTTAGGCAATGAATAAGGTGCTTTGCGTTAGGTGTGGCAACCTGTCCAAATTTTTCAATTCTCTCTATTTCTTCGGAGCCGGTGTCATCATTTGATTTTTCGTTTTGCTCTTGAGAATCATCATCTTCTTGCGGATTGCAGTTGTTTTTGAAATTTCCATTTCTGTTTCCTGCAAAATCTAAAGGGCTGTGTTTATCATAATTGTTCATAAAAACCTCCAAGATACTTTTATTAACAATCATTCCCTAAACCTATAAAAAATATACCCTTATGCCACAATAAAATGAAAGATTACCCTTAGAAATTATACCATATTTGACACAAATAAGTCAATAGAGTTTAGTCCAAACAAGCACTAATTATGAAATATTTCTTGCATTTTAAGCCAAAATATAAAGGTTAGTGTTATGGCTTTGCAGCATTTGAAATAAATCTTTCAAATTCGACATAAAAATAACGTAGTAACTTTCGCTACTACGTTATCAAGTCTAACTTTAGGGGGCATATTAAAACTCGTATGCCTTTTTAAAATATTATGTGTTTTTATCTACCTTGTGAAAAGTTTTTAAGTTTCCTGTTTTATTGTGACGTTCTTCTAAAACAGCCTCTACATCACTCCAAGCTAAGTCCTGTTCAACACACATCACCATAAGATGATATAATAAATCAGCAACCTCGCCCTTTAGCTCTTCCTTATCACGATTTTTAGCAGCAATTATTGTCTCAGAGCTTTCTTCCCCAACCTTTTTAAGAATTTTATCAATTCCCTTTTCAAAAAGATAACAGGTATATGAGCCCTCTTCCTTAGTGTCCTTTCTTGAAAGAACAACCTTTTCTAAATCTAATAATACAGACATTTTAGTCCTCCTTATATAACTCATTAAAGAAACAGCTGTACTCACCAGTGTGACAGGCTACTCCAGCTTGTTTTACATTTAATAAAAGCGTATCATTGTCGCAATCAGCGTAAATGGAAACCACCCTTTGAAGATGACCACTAGTTGCGCCCTTGTTCCAGTATTCCTGTCTTGAACGGCTCCAGTACCAAGTATAGCCAGTTTCAAGGGTTTTCTTTAAACTTTCCTTATTCATATACGCTAACATTAAAACCGTTTTTGTGTCAATATCAAAAGCTATTGCTGGAATTAGCTCACTTTTTTCAAAATACTTATCCACGTCATTGATATTAATTTTAATTGGGTTCATAAATTTCTCCTAT
>JAAZIT010000437.1 GCA_012800685.1 Clostridiales bacterium | reverse complement strand
GAAACGCCACTAGTCCATTTATATCAAAAAAGCCAAGAACGTTTCCGTCAATGCACAAAACATCTCCGCCACTCCAAATTCTTCTAGCCGTTTGAAGATTCGACATTTCATTTCCAACATAAAATGATATTTCCATATCCCTGTAATTTTCACTTATACTTTGAAGAAATTTTCCACTTTTGTTCGGAAGAGCTAACGTTACGGTGTTAATATTGTTTTTAATAAGATTGTCAAGTATGTGATAAATAACAGGCTTGTTTACCACCTTGCAAAGGGGAAGCGGTGTTGATGATGTAATTGGCTCAAGCCCTGATGTAGATGTATTGCCACAAAAAATTATTGTTTGCATGAAAAAACCTCCAATTTCAATTTGTAATGATTATTGGATTGTTTCAAACTTTTTATTCAAAGAAAAAGCCGACAAATTTCTTTATATTTCACAAATGTAAATTTACAACAAAAAAGGACAACCAAAAAGGTTGTCCTTAATTAAAAGTCTTTGCTAACTAGCAGTACTGCTATTTTTTTCGCTATATTTAACTTGTTTCTCGTATACGTCCTTTGCGCTATAACGCTTAAATGATTTCTCGTTTTTATCAACCTTAACAGCGTCAGTCAACTCTTTAACAAGTGCCACAAACTCTTCGCTTTTCATTGATTGGATTAAACTATTTTTGTTTGCTTTAGCAAATTCAGTTCTTTCTTTCATGTCAAGTTTTTCAAGAATATAGTAATTATCGTCGTCCTCAAAAAGTTCGATTTTATTAAGAGCCATTGATGTAATATGATTTATTAGCTTGTCATCTTCATAAGCTGATTTATCTCTAACGTAATCATTAGGATACTTTTCACTTTCAATCTCAGCGTCTGTTTTAGACTCTTCTTGGCTATCATCCTTGCTGTTTGTACTATCAGATGAACTGCTGTCTGAATTGTCAGATGAGCTGCTGTCAGAAACATCTGTTGAACTATTGCTATCTGTTGAACTACTATCTAAGCTATCAGAACTACTAGTTGAAGCATCTGATGAGCTATTACTATTTGACGAATCTGAAGATGAGTCAGAATTTGATGAGTCATTAGATGAGTCGCTATCCTCAGCTATTTCAGCATTATATTTCTCAATAAGTGCGTCCATATCCATTTCCTTTGCGTATTCCATGTACTTATCAGCCATTACCTTTGCTGCCGCACCAGAATCACCTTCACTCTTAGCAATCTTAATCTGTTTAAATCTTAGGAAATTATCGTCAACATGCTTTTGAATATCGGTATCAGTAACCTCTTGAATTCCACCCTCGCCATAATTTGCTTCAAAAAGCTTTGTAATTAGAGCCGAGTATCTATCAATTCTCTTTAGAGATTCTTTAGAAACACCCATTTCAAAATAATAGTCTCCGTTTGAATCCCAATATCCTTGTACTTTTTCATTTATTTCTTTTTCTTCTTTTTCCGAAAGCTTAATTCCAAGCTCTTTACATTTTTTCTCAACAGCTACAATTTCTAGACAAGTTTTATATGCATAATTTTCTAGATGTTCAGCCATTGGAACACCGTCAACCTTTTGATCAAAATAAGTACCTTCTATTTTGTTACCACTATAATACATTGAATACACTTGGTTTGTGTACTCTGTTAGCATTAGGTTAATATAAACCCCAGCAGCTATTTCGTCGTCATTAGCTTTCATTATATAGCTTGTATCAGCACAGCTAGCAAGTGAACAAGCCATTACAGCCGCTGCTACAACTGCAATTATACGTTTTTTTAGTGACATTTTGTTTATTCCTTCCGTTATATAAGACTTATAATAATTTAATTAATCATTTAAAAATTATACCTCATTGAAATATATTTGTCAAGTGATTGTTATACTTAAATCCTGTTATTACTCTTTAGAGCTTAAAGTATTACTGTTATCACTGTCAGATGTACTGGTATCTGCCTCAGATTTGATAGGAATATTAAAGCCGTTTTCTTTCTGCTCGCCGTAGGTTGAT
>JAAZIT010000436.1 GCA_012800685.1 Clostridiales bacterium | reverse complement strand
TCATATCATATGTTTCATCAACTGTATCACGTTTAAAGGTTGTTCCACCCTTTTGTGCTACATCATATGGCCAGCCCCAGTGCAGAGCCATATATTTATCAACAGACCAAATATCAGTTTCACGAACAGCCTGTTTAAATTCTTCTTCTCTATCAATTTCTTCCTTTTCAGGATTTTCACAGCCACCAATGCACAAAATAGTTGTAACGTTAGGTGCATATTCTTTTATTATTTTATTGCAATGACAGTAGAAATCAGCAACCTCTTGATAGCTAGCTCTTTTATTAAATGAGAACCAGTTTCCAGTTGCTTCATGGTTAACTCTTAAAAGAAGTCTTCCATATGTTCTTAAATCCTTTGCAATAGCGATTAAATGCTCGTCACTAACGTTAGGATCGATAGTTAATGTTAGAGTTACGTCTTGTCCGTGACGTCTTATATCCCTCATACAAGTAAAAGGCTCGTCATCTCTAGTTCCATTCAAGCCACCCTTATATGTGAAATAGTCATCATATGGATAGTCCCATTGGAAAGAAATATCAGCGTCCTTCATAACCTCTGAAATTCTTCCTGGCCAATGCTCATCTAATGGATAATAACAATACATTAAGCTTATTGATCTATGTGGACGTCCAAGCTTTTGAAGAATATAATCTTGATTAACATACTCTCCTCTTTCGGAACCGTCACCTAAGTCAACAGCGCATTTTGCTTTCCCCATGTGTACTGAATATACCTTATTATTTTTCATCTTTTAACCTCCAATGGTG
Organism: Clostridiales bacterium; assembly: GCA_012800685.1. Classification (GTDB taxonomy): domain Bacteria; phylum Bacillota; class Clostridia; order Oscillospirales; family Ruminococcaceae; genus JAAZZIT01. The sequence continues at coordinate 888 of JAAZIT010000436.1, read as the reverse complement.
CAAATAGCACCAGTATTATATTGTTGGCAAAATACTAGCACGTTGAATTGTAATCGTTTGCATTTTTAAAGCGAGAATAATCTGCTTTTCTATAAAATTTAAGCAAAAGCAGAGATTAGTTTATGGTAAATTACAATAAACCGATATCTAATTACCAATAAGTCATTACTGATAGCAAATAAATAATTACTAATAATTGATATCCGATTACAAATCTTTGTTTAATATTATCACATAACTATTCTCATGTCAAGGGATTAATACATAAATTTACCATGAAAAATAAATAGTTTACACTAATTTCTTAATAATAATTTATAGAAACAGCCCAGAGCTGTTATATTAAGTTTCTTCTAAAATCTTCCACGAAAATTAATAAGTTAAAATATTTATACAAACCAGTATCAAATTGTATTTGTTTAATACCGCCTTATTTCTTTTTACTTTTAAATATAAGGGAGGCTATAAGTCCAAAAAACAATGCCGCCGCAATTCCTGCTGCTGCTGCTGTAAATCCCCCTGTGAAAATCCCTAATAATCCATTTTCATCAACAGCCTTTTTTACACCGTCAGCTAGGAGGTATCCAAAACCAGTTAATGGCACGGTTGCTCCACTACCGCCTAAATTTATAAGTGGTTTATAAAGACCTAAACCACCTAGAGCTACACCTGCAACAACATATGTTGTCAAAATTCTAGCTGGAGTAAGCTTTGTATAATCAATTAGAATTTGTCCAATCGCACAAAGAAGTCCCCCAACTAAAAAAGCCCATAAATAATTCATATTTATTCCCCCTTTTATTTTTAACTTTTAACTATTACTATTTACTATTAGCATTCATTTTTTATAAAACTATAATTATAACTACCAACTACCAACTACCAACT
>JAAZIT010000435.1 GCA_012800685.1 Clostridiales bacterium | reverse complement strand
TTTACTTTAATTTGTTAAGTAGTTAAATTTTAAAATAAAAAAAGCACCTGCATTTGCAAAGTAATCAACAGCTAGATATCAGTTACTAATTAAATTAAATTAAACTAAAACTATTAAATAATTGGAGGAATTTTTTATGGCTAAGGATATTATTTACGGCGAGGACGCTAGAAAAGCTTTACAAAACGGTATCAACAAGCTTGCTGATACTGTAAAAATAACACTAGGACCAAAGGGAAGAAACGTTGTTCTTGACAAAAAGTTTGGTTCACCACTTATCACTAATGACGGTGTTACAATTGCAAAGGAAATTGAGCTTGAGGACGCTTTTGAAAATATGGGCGCTCAGCTTTTAAAAGAAGTTGCAACAAAAACTAATGATGCCGCTGGTGATGGTACAACTACTGCGACACTACTTGCACAGGCTCTTGTTAGAGAGGGTATGAAGAACATTACCTCTGGGGCTAATCCTATGGGAATTAAAAGAGGTATTAACAAGGCAGTTGATGTTGCGGTTGATACTATTAAGGCTAACTCAAAGGACGTAGATGGCTTTGATGAAATTGCTAAGGTTGCAGCTAACTCAGCTGGTGATGAAGAGGTTGGGACTTTAATTGCAGAAGCTATGCAAAAGGTTACTGCTGACGGAGTTATTACAATTGAAGAATCTAAGACTGCTGAAACCTTTAGCGAGGTTGTTGAGGGAATGCAGTTTGACAGAGGATATATTACACCTTACATGGTAACTGACACTGACAAGATGGAGGCTGTTATTGATGACGCTTACATTCTTATTACTGACAAGAAAATTTCAAGCATTCAAGAAATTCTTCCTCTACTTGAGCAAATCGTTCAATCTGGCAAAAAGCTAGTTATTATTGCTGAGGATGTTGAGGGCGAGGCTCTTTCAACACTTATCCTTAACAAGCTAAGAGGAACATTTACAGTTGTTGCTGTTAAAGCTCCTGGCTTTGGTGACAGAAGAAAAGATATGCTTAGAGACATAGCTATTCTTACTGGTGGTGAGGTTATCACTGAGGAGCTAGGTCTTGAGCTTAAGGACGCAACTATCGAACAGCTAGGACACGCTAATCAAGTTGTTGTTCAAAAGGAAAACACTATTATTGTTGCTGGTTCAGGAAATAGCGACGAAATTAAGGGCAGAATCGCTCAAATCAAGTCACAAATTGAGGTTACTACTTCTGATTTCGATAGAGAAAAGCTACAGGAAAGACTTGCTAAGCTTTCTGGTGGTGTTGCTGTTATCAAGGTTGGTGCTGCAACTGAAGTTGAAATGAAAGAGAAAAAGCTTAGAATTGAGGACGCTCTAGCTGCAACAAAGGCTGCTGTTGAAGAGGGAATCGTTGCCGGTGGCGGTACAGCTTATGTAAATGTTATGTCCGTTATCACAAAGCTTATTCCATCTCTTGATGGTGACGAAAAGACTGGTGCTAAGATTGTTCTTAAGGCACTTGAAGAGCCGGTTCGCCAGATTGCAACTAACGCAGGTCTTGAGGGAAGCGTTATTATCGACAAAATCATTCGTTCGAGAAAAGCTGGATACGGCTTCGACGCTCTTAATGAGCAATATGTTGACATGATACCAGCAGGAATTGTTGACCCAACTAAGGTAACTCGTTCAGCTCTACAAAATGCTGCTTCAGTGGCATCAATGGTTATTACAACTGAAAGCCTTGTTACTGATGTTAAGGAAGAAAATCCAATGCCAGCTATGCCAGCAGGCGGAATGGGCGGAATGTATTAATTTCTAGTAATATAAAATACGAAACTAGAGATTAAAAACACTGAACTTAGGATTTAAACTTAACCTAGAAGCTTAAGTAACGTGGAAATTGGAACGAGAAACATGGAAACTAATTAATAATATGTAACGTAAGACTAGGGCGTGAAACATTAAACTAAGAACATGGTATTTAAGACTAGAAATTCGGAAGATTATTCTAGTTAAACAAAATCTAGAACTTAAGTTGGTTATTAGAATCTAGTTCTAACATAAACAAAAACTGCAAGTAATAGCTTAGCTATATACTTGCAGTTTTTTATTAGGAGGGCTATCTATCCGTCATTCTCTTAAAATGGACCGGCATTCCCTTATTCATTTTTATCTTAACTTCACCTTGAATTAGTGGTAAAAAGTATTTATGTGCTGCTGTTTTAACGTTATTTCCCTTAGCGTTAATCCATTCTTTAGGAAAAAGCTTTTCGTGGTTAGCCACTTCTTTCGCATCAACGGTTTCAATATTAACGGCATATGGTGAGCTGATCACTCGTTTAAAGCACATCATTTTTCCTGTTTCGCCTTTAAGTGCAGTAATTACTCCTGCACTTCCAATCTCCTCTGCTTCATCAATATCTGTCTTTGAGCAAATATGGGACGAACAGCGTTGCATTACATTAAGCTCAATTGAACGAACCTTACAGCCAATTTCTTTTGCAACAATCTTTTCAAGGCATCTTCCAATCCCTGACAAATATTTATGTCCAAATACGTCTTTTGCACCAGATTGAAAGTCCTCAAGTGCAGTATCTTCGCTATTAATTTCAATTCCCTCTGAAACTGCAATCACTACCGCCTTATGCTTAGCTTGTTCACGGCGAACATCTTCAACAAATTGTTTTATGCAAAAGTCGCTTTCTGGTAGGTATATTAGATGTGGAGCGTCCTCACCATTAGCTTTAAGAACACAGGTTGAGGCTGTTAACCAGCCTGCATGACGTCCCATTATTTCAATTATTGTTACAGAATCAACGCTATAAACCGAGCTGTCTCTTGTGATTTCTTGAACTGACGTAGCAACATACTTTGCCGCTGAACCAAAGCCAGGAGTGTGGTCAGTTACAGGTAGGTCGTTGTCAATGGTTTTTGGAATTCCAATAACCTTAACCTCGTCCTTAAAATATTCTGAAAGCTTTACAACTGTGTCCATTGAATCATTTCCGCCTATGTAAATAAAAACCTTAATTCTATGTTTCTCAAAGCAAGCCCTGATTTTTTCGTAAATCTTATTATCGGTTTTATAATCAGGTAGCTTATATCGGCATGAGCCTAGCATGGTTGATGGAGTTTGTCTTAAAAGCTCCATATCCTCATTTGTCTTAATTATCCCCTTTAAATCTATTAGTTCATCATTAATAATGCCCTCTATCCCGTTAATAGAGCCAAAAATTGCGTCGATTGATTTTGTCTTAAAGCCCTGTTTAAACACCCCAACTAGACTAGCGTTTATTGCACAGGTTGGACCTCCAGATTGAGCCACAGCAATATTCATTTTCCTCAACACATCCCTTTCTATATACCCCTTTTTACCAACAGTACCGTATGCTTATATTAAAGCTATACTAAAATTTTAACATCCTTTTATCTCTGTGGCAAGGCTAGCCCCCCTCTATCAGGGTTTTTCGGAATGATTAACAATGTAATCCTTTACATTACGCTCTGCCTTAAGCACTATAGATATAACAATATTGACAAATAATGACATGGGTTTACAAAAAAATAAAAGGCTGAAAAAATCAGCCTTTATTTATTCTCTTTAAACTATTTAATCGTTTAATTATTTAACAACTCAACTATTTAACTGCTCAACTATTTAACTGCTCAACTGCCCAACTTCTCAAGTATAAACCCTTTAACTAAAGCTCTCGACCCAAGCTATCAACTATCATCTACTATTCCCTGTCGAAAAGCTCAACATAATCTTCCAAAAGTTCAACTGTTTTTTCGGTGCCAAGCTTTGACGAGTTTACACACAAGTTGTAATGTGTGGCAACTCCCCACTTTTTGTCAGTGTAGTAATTATAATAAGATGCACGGCGTTTATCGGTTTTCTTTATAAAATCCTCTGACTTATTCTTTTCAATATCATATCTTGATAAAATTCGTCTCTTTTTCTCTGGCATATCACCATAAATAAAGAAATCAATTGTTTTAACTGTGTTTTCAAGAACATAATCGGCACAACGTCCTATTATAACGCATGGACCCTGTTCGGCAATTTTCTTTATAGTCTCAAATTGAGCCAAAAAAATCTTATGGTTTAATGGCATATCTGGATATATTTTTCCGTCGGGAGAAACAGGATATG
>JAAZIT010000434.1 GCA_012800685.1 Clostridiales bacterium | reverse complement strand
CATGTCACATTTAGTCGCAAAAAAGTCAAAGGGCAAAACTGACATGGTTATTTTTGAGGGTGCGGACGGAACAGGAAAGAGCTATTTGTCAAAACAAAAGATGGACAAAATGGGTGCAGGATTGTTGTTGCATTTTGATAAGCCAGTAAAAGGGTTTGACAAATATATCTACTTTCACGTGGCGTTGTTAAAAGTCCCGGTTGTGTTGGATAGATTTTATATGTCAGAACTTGTTTATAGTGACGTATACGGAAGGCAATGTTTGCTTGATTATATGGACGTGAATTGTTTGGAAGAATTAATGACAAAAAGAGAAGCAGACGTTAGAGTTCTTATCGTAAAAAATAAGCAGCTGATTGAGAAAAGGCTAAAGTCAAGGGGTGAAGAAGTTTGTGGCCATTGTTTGGATAGAATAAATGAGGGCTACAAGGAATTGGGTGAGTGTTATGGTTATGAGCTTATAGAGATATAGGAGGAGTTTATATGGGGTTCAAGGAATTGAATGAACGTAAGCACCTTGATAAAGTGACAGAATTTGAGGATAAATTTGGGTCAGTCGAAGAATATATTTTGTTACATTATTATTACTTGGGAAAATCGTTGAAACAAATTTATGATGAAACAGGGTTTAGTACTACTTTTATTGTGACGTGCATGAATAGAATGAACATGGAAAGAAGAGGCAAGGGTGAAGCGAATGTTGGCAGAGGACGAAAGTTATCTGATGAGGCCAAAGAAAATTTGAGAAAAGCATTCAATTCACCTGAGTGCAAAATGAAAAGAAGTATATCACAGAAGAAAGCTTGGGCGAAGTTATCATATGAAGAAAGATTGCAAAGAACAAAAAATGGAAATATAGCAAGAACGATAAATGCACAAAAAGCTTCAGTGTCAAGCATAGAGGCAAAGATAGGTCAAGAGTTGGATAAATTGAATATAAAGTATGAATGTCAAAAACCAATTTGTGATGGAAGATTTGTTTTAGATTTTTACATACCCAAGTTTAAGCTGGCAATAGAATGCAATGGTGATTACTGGCATAATCTTCCTGATAGAATTGAAAGGGATAAAAATTTAAAACGATATGTGGAAAGAAAAGGAAGAGATATTGTTTTTATTTGGGAACATGAAATAAATGAAGACAGTGAGAAGGCATTGAGTAAAGCTTTGAGAGAAAAAGGAGTGGATTTAGATGTTTTTTGATTTGCATCGACATGACCACTATTCAACATTCGATGGTTATGGTAGAGCTGACGAACTCGCAGTGATTGCTAAAGATTTGGGATATTCAGCTTTGGGTATCTCAAATCATGGCAACACGAATGGGTTAGTACAGCATTATTTCGCTTGTAAAGATAATGGGATAAAACCTATTTTGGGAGTTGAAGCGTACTTTCAGCCAGTGTTTAATAAGGAAAAGCCGAGGTACCATTTATGTTTATACGCCAAGAACGCAGAAGGGTATGCAAATATAAATAAGATTTTGTTTGAGGCAGAAGATACAAAATACTATAATCCAGTGGTAACATTTGATAATTTAGCAAGACATTCTGAAGGAGTAATTTGCACGTCAGCCTGTATAGGTGGTTATGTGTCAGCTGCTCTTCAAAATGGAAAGCCATCACAAGCAAAGAAGGCAATGCAAAAGTTTGTTGATATATTTGGTGATGATTATTACATTGAAATTCAGCCATATAAAGTTGACGACAAAGGAAGTCAAGAAATAGTAAACGTAGGGTTGATGAAATTGGCGGATGAATTGGGCATAAAGTGTATATTGACATCGGACAGCCACTATGGGTCAAAGGAAGACTTTCCGACTTATTTAAAAATGCATGAAATTGCAAAACATAATTATAATATTAAGGCAACTTATGGTGAAAGGTATATGCCTTCAGAAAAGGACATAAGAAAAAGATTTATAAAAATGCACGGGAATGATGTTACGGATGCAATAAGTTATTCGAAACAAATGTGTGAAAATTTACAAGAGATAAATGAGAAAATAGAGGGTGACATACTTGAACAGCTTCCGCTTGAACTTCCTGAATATAGAGAAGGAAGAGATAGTTATAAGCTTTTGTTGAAACAAGTTCAGTCAGGGTTGAAAGAAAAAGGAAAATATACAAAGAAATATATAGAGCGTTGCAAGAAGGAATTGGAGATAATAAAGGCACATGGATTTGCTGATTATTTTTTAATAGTTGCTGATTATGTAAAATGGGCAAAAGAGCAAGGAATAGTGGTTGGCCCAGGAAGGGGTTCGGTTTGTAATTGCCAGGTTGCTTATGCTGTAGGTATTACAGAGGTTGACAGTTTGAAATATGGATTAGACTTTAGAAGATTTCTTAGAATGGATAAAAAGAAATTGCCGGACATAGATTTAGACTTCGAGACAAGCAGACGTGATGAGGTTATTGCATATTTGATTGACAAGTATGAGGGGCATGCTGCACAAATTTGTAGCTATGGATTGTATAAGGTAGATAATTTAATAAATGATTTAGTTAAAGTTTGTGGTGTTGAGGATAAGAACGAGATAAAAGACATTAAGGCTTTATGTAAGAAATTTGAAACAGAAGAGGGTTTGGATAAAGAGTCGTTATTGAGAGATGAAATGGCCCGACATTATAATAGAAAATATGATGAGATAATAATGCATTTTACGAAGCTGTATAAAAAGGTTAGATTTATAGGAACCCATGCAGCTGGAGTTGCAATTACATCAAATCAGTTGCTAAATTATACGGCATTGAGAAAAAGTAAAGAGGGCAAGATATTTGCAAGTTATGATTTGGCTGATTTGGATAAAATAAATGTTGTAAAGTTTGACATATTGGGCTTAAAAACAATGGAGAGTATTGGAGAATTAAGAAGGATGACAGGCCATACTGGAATGCAGGAAGAGTGGGTAGACGACCCATTAATAAATGAAGCATTCGGTAAAGGAGATACGGATGGGATATTTCAGTTTGAAAAGAACACGGCAAAGGATATTTTAAGAAGTATAGAATCTGATTGTTTTGAAGATATAATTGCTGCAAGTAGTATGAACCGCCCAGGTCCTTTGAGTTTAGGCACGCCTGCACATTATGCAGAAAATAAGTTGCTTGCAAAAACAGGCAAAATTGTAAAGGATAAGTTTTACGAATTTACAAAAGAGACTTACGGAACGGTTGTTTATCAGGAGCAGGTTCAGAAGATTTGTGTGGCGATAGGAAATATGAGTTGGAGTGATGCAGACAAAGTAATGAAGTTAATGAAAAATGCAATTGCTTCAATGGGTGAATTGGAAGAGATTAATAGAAGTAAAGAAGAGATGCGTGAGAAGTTTGTTAAAGGTGCAGTTGAAAATGGATTTGATGAAAAAGAGGCATTTGACTTCTTTACAAAGATATTAGTTTATACATTTAATAAGGGACACGGCGCAGGATATAGCTTGATTTCTGTTGAGGAAATGTTTTACAAATTATACTATCCGACTGAGTTTTGGTGTACAAAGATTAAATTTGCAGGGAACGACGCGGATGCTTTCAAATATATCTTAAAAGCAATTCACTCAGGCGTTGTGGTATTTTTGCCTCATGTTAATTATACGGCTCAAACAACAATCAGAACGGTTGATGGGGAGAAGGTAATTCAGTTAGGGTTGGATACGATAAAAGGTGTTGGCACAAAAGCTGCAGAATTTATAGAAGAAGAGCGAAGGAAAAATGGGTTTTTCAAAAGTCGTGAGGATTTTGATGCAAGGATGAAAGCAGCAAAAGGAATGAGATGCCCGGTGCATAAAGGTGTTAAAGAGAGAATGTATGAAAATGGAGCATTGCAGTTTAACAAGAAAATTTACATAAATAAGACTATTAAATACAATAGCAGCATGCTCGCAAGAAGATGATGGAGGTCGATGATGAACGAAAAGCAAATGGCAAAAATATTAGATTTGTGTAAGGAGATAGAAAAGAAACAGGGTGTCGGAAGCATTTATAGTTTAGGAAGTAAGAATGCAAATGCAGGAGTTAAAAGGTGGTCAACTGGAATAGAGGACTTAGATATAATTACTGGAGGGGGAATGCCCAAAGGAAGGATGATTGAAATATTTGGCCCAGAGAGTTCAGGCAAAACAAGCTTAGCATATCACTTATGTTCGTTGCATCCAATGTGTTTGTTTATTCCGGCGGAAGGTACATTTGATATAGAGCGTGCAAAAAAGTTTAATAATCGACCTAAGCAAATGCTTGTCTACAGGAACGCAACGACAGGAGAGGATATGTTTGAAAAAATGTTTGATTTTGCTGAGGCAGGTATTCCTTTGATAGTTGTCGATTCAGTTCCCTATATGACGCCAAAAGCTTTGTATGAGGCGACATTAGAGGATGCAGAAAAGCAACCACAAAGGGGACAATTAGCAGCAATGTTTAGCAGAACTTTAAAGCCACTGAATGACATAATTGAAAGGTCAGGAACGACGGTTATTTTTATAAACCAAGTTAGGGATAAAATGGATGCAATGATGTTTGGTGAGAAAACACAAACTCCCGGAGGTCATGCATTGAAACATGCCATGAGTTTAAGAATACAGGTTGCAAGAAGGGCATGGATTGAAGTGCCTAACAAGAATCCAGCAAATAGTGCAAAGACTGAAAAGGTTGGATTAATTCTGAAGTCAAAAGTAGTTAAGAGTAAAATATGCAATCCTTTGGGAGAGGCAGAGGTACCAATGTTTTTTGATAGAGGATTTGTAAGTTTTGATGATGTGTCAGAAATAAGGAAAGAGATAATGGCGGAAAACAATAAAAAGTATAGGTAGGAGGATTAGTCCATGATGATGGAAAAACAGAAATATGCGGAAGGGGATTTTGTTTATAATCCGAAAGGTAAGGTAGTTTTGATAGTTAGCATTTTGAAGGATAATGGCAAATATTTATATGAGTGTTCGGATGGCGGTTTATATTATGGTGAAGATTTGGAGGGTAGCTATGAGTAGCTTAAGGGATATGATATTGGCTGAGGTCCAAGAAAAGGGCATGAGGCTACAAAATAGTGGTAATGATATAAATATACGAAGGAATAATAAGGGCGCAAATAAGGCCGGTTCTGGCCTCCAGGAGTTGTTATTAATTAATAGGTTGGATAAGCTATTTTATTTAAGGGACCACCTTGATGAGGATAGAGCAGGATTGCATGCAAGCAGCATTATTGTTAGTGATGCGGATTTATGTTATAGACAACAGGTTTTAAGCTTGTTATATAAGCAAAATCAAAGTCCAGAATTGCCTGTAAGATTAATGCGAATATTTAAGCAGGGTGATGCAATACATAGGAAATGGCAAGATTTGTTTGTTAAAGCAGGAATAGCGGAAGAGATAGAGGGAAGAAGTTATTCAGAGCAATATGAATTATATTTTACGCCAGACGCAATTATAAATTTAGATGGCAAGAAATATGTGGTTGAAATAAAAAGCATGAATACGCTTAGTTATCAGAGAGCGACAAGCCATCCAAGCGGTAGAAAACAAATGCAATTATATATGCACTTGAAATGTATACCCCAGGGATTTGTTTTGGCAGAGGACAAGAACACGCAAGAATGGAAACCATTTATAGAGGAGTATGACCCAGAAACAGTTAAACCAATTTTAGCAAGGTTGAATGATATACAAGAAATGAAACAGGCATTTTTAAAGTATAACGAAATGCCACCAAGGAAATGTAAGAAAATTGATAGCAAGAAGAGTGTTGAATGCAATATGCACGATGCATGTTGGAATGTAGGAATGGGTAGAATAAGGTTGTAGAAGCTACTATTTCAGTTTTGAGAAGCGATACTAACAACTTAATATATATTATATATATAATTATTTAATATATATGATTAATTAAATATAGGATTGAAAGTGTATATTGTAAAAGGATGCTATGCTTATTTACAAATATACACTTTCAATCCTATAATAAATTAATCATATATATTAAATAATTATAT
>JAAZIT010000433.1 GCA_012800685.1 Clostridiales bacterium | reverse complement strand
TTAAAGAAATTACACCAGTTCTTCATAGATTACAGGAAGCATTTTTGGTTTATGAGGATCAATATGACGGTGAGTGGGATCGTGGCTGGTATAAATTTAGCGAAATGTTTCCTAATGTTAATCTTGAGAAATATTCACGAGTTGAGGCGTTAGAAATTCTTCTTCAACGTTTTGCATATCGTCAAGTATGGTTTGACGATAAAATGGCAAAATCATTTTACAAGCTACCACTTAAAGATATAAAGACGGCAATTAACAGTCTTAAGGAAAAAGAAATTATTATAGAATATGAGAATGGTTATATCTTAGAGGGCGACGCTGATACAATTAAAAACTATTCTCAAGAGCTGTCTCCATGCACTTTTACACTACACAGAAACGATTTCCTTTATCGTTCTAATGAGCATATTTTAAAAACCCTTTGGAAGCGTAGTGGGGTTGAGACATTATATTATATTTTAATTGATGGTGAATTTCGTGGTGCGGCATATGGAAAATTTCGAAATGGACCACCAGATTTCTCAAGCATAGAAGTAGACTTACCAAATAACGAGGCTATAGAGCGAAAGCAGGAAATTATTAAATCAACTCAAATGTTAAGCTTTGGAAAGACACCTGAAAAATATAATGGTGAGAATTTATAATGTTAAATAAACCCTAAGCATGTGCATGGGGTTTGGTTGCAATGCTTGCGGAGTTATTGGCTGTCGAATTATTGACTCCCCACGTGAGAGGTTAATAGCGATTTTAACAAACAGTCTTGTTCCTTGTAATGGACGTTTTCCAGCCATACTAAGCCTTATAACAATGTTTTTCACCGTTGGTATTACAGTAAACTTGCTTAAAACCACAGTTTCCACTTTAATGCTTCTCGGAATAATTGTTCTTGGGGTGCTAATGACACTTCTTGTATCCAAAATTCTCTCCAAAACAATTTTGAAGGGAATTCCATCAAGCTTTGCACTCGAGCTTCCTCCTTACCGAACTCCACAGTTTGGGCAAGTTATAATTCGTTCTTTGTTTGAAAGAACCTTATTTGTTCTTGGAAGGGCTGTTGTTGTAGCAGCACCAGCAGGAATTATAATATGGGTTTTGGCAAATATAAATGTTGAAGGTATAACTCTTTTGTCCCACTTATCAGGTTTTTTAGACCCCTTTGGAAAATTTTTAGGGCTTGACGGAGTAATACTGCTCGGATTTATTTTGGGATTTCCTGCAAATGAAATAGTTATTCCAATAATAATTATGGCGTATCTTTCAACAGGAAATCTTGTGGAAACAGATTCGTTAATACAGTTAAAAGAGCTCTTTGTCGCAAACGGTTGGACGTGGGTTACAGCACTTTGTACTATACTGTTTTCACTTTTACATTTTCCTTGTTCAACAACCTGCTTAACGATTTATAAAGAAACCAAAAGCATAAAATGGACTGGACTTGCGATAATTATTCCAACAGTCATTGGAATTCTAGTTTGTTCTACGGTGGCAGGTGTTTCAAGGCTATTTATATAAGTAATAAAAGGTATCACTTTTTTAGATAAGTGATACCTTTTTTAGTTAAAATAATATAGTAATTTCACTAAAAAACCATGAGAGTTTTGCTATAAAAGATAGAAAAACGAAGAAATTTCGCATAATTAATTGACGTGGATAAAACAATAGCGTATAATTAGACTATTAATGTATTATGGAGAATTAATTATGAATTTAAATGATTTTTTTAATGGAAAATGCTTTGATGCATATAAGCTTTTTGGTGCAATAATTGAAGATGGAAGTGTTATTTTTAGAACCTATGCTCCACAGGCAAAAGGAGTTGCAGTTATTGGAGAATTTAATGACTGGCAACCTCAATTAATGTCTATGGAAGAGCCTAATGGAATTTATTTATTAAAGTGTGGTAAGGCTAAAATAGGGGATAAATACAAGTTTAGGATATATCATGACAATGGAAAATTTCTTGATCACACCGACCCATATGGTTTTCAGACA
>JAAZIT010000432.1 GCA_012800685.1 Clostridiales bacterium | reverse complement strand
TGCATAGCTATCCTTAATAACTAAAAGTTTATTTTCTCTTTTAGAGGATGTGTTTATTTGAACATAAGGATTTTTATAGTCCTCTAAAAACAAGCTGTATTTATTAGATTTGTTTAAATACTCTGCATAATACATCATACTACCTTGAAGAAGTTCTTTTCCAGTATCTACCGCAACACTTAAAACTCGATTGCCAGATTTTGAATGATACAAATCAATTACATCAGGTGGATACATTGAATACAAAACCTTGTTATAAAACGTTCCTCTAAACTGACTATTAACATGTTCAACGTCATAGTTACTATATGGTGCAGGTGTATAACCCATTTTTTTAATTGCAACGTAGTAAGATATATAAGCGCCATATGAAGTCCAGTGATTATCATTACGATAGTAAATATACTCATCACGAGCAGAATGAAGCTTTGAGTACACGTTTAGAGTTGAAATTCTATCATCTAATCTATAATAAATGTCCTCAATAGCTGTTTTTTGATTTTCATTTCCATAATAACTTGGAATATCACTAGAATAAATCCCAGCAGCAGTTGGTGCTATCATAACATATACTGGTGTATTAGTTGAACAAGCTAAATAATTTATAGCTTCAATTGAGTTGTTAACGATTGACTTGTCCACATCTGTTACTAATTCAACCATTCTTTCATCCGCAAAATATATGCCATTTTGAAGGTGCTTTCCGTACATATGCTCAACTAGTGATTTAACTGACATTAGGCTGCTCCTCAGGGCAAAATGGTCAGAAACATAGTTATCAATGCCAGCCATTAAGCTTTTATCAGAGTACCTTTCAGCTGTTGCTTTTGGTAAATCAGCTAAAGCTCTATTTTCATTTTCAGAAAAATCAGATTTAGGCAAAACAATTGTTAGAATCATAAAAAGTACTAGCAAAGTAAAAAAAAGCGTAACAGATACTATTTTCATAATTTTTTGCATATGAATACCTCCCTAAAAGCTAACTTTATAATTTAAAAATTAAAAAAGGATTGTATGACTGGTTTACTAAATATGCAGTTGACAAAAGCATAATACCAAGCTGAAAAATCGGTGCAGATATGCTTCTAAAATCAATTTTTAATTCATCTAATTTATTTGAAATTTTACTAACCACAGTACCCGAACATATAACGCAAATTGTAAAAATAAAGGCATAATTAACAATTAAGAAAACGGTTGTCCTATCATACAATAATCCATTAAAACCAAACATTGCTCCAATATACTTTTTAAACTCGAATATTGAGTTAGAGTTAAATATCACCCATCCAAATAATACAAGTAAAAATGTATAAAGCTTATTAATAATTTTAGGAAGCTTTTCTAAGTATTTACCACATACAAACTTTTCTAAAATAATTAGTACTCCAAAATAAAGTCCCCAAATGGCAAAATTCCAACCTGCACCATACCAAAACCCTATAACAATCCAAGTTATTAAAATATTTCTTATTGTTTTCAATGTCCCTTTATGTTTTCCGCCTAGCGGAATGTAAAGATACTTTCTAAACCAAGCACCTAGAGTTATATTCCAACTCTTCCAAAAATTAGTAATGCTTGTTGCAGTGTATGGCAAATTAAAATTCTTAGGAAAATCAAATCCTAGCATCTTCCCTAACCCAAGTGCCATATCAGAAAAACCTGAAAACTCAAAATATATTTGAAATGCAAAAGCAATTATTCCAAGCCATGCTGTAGCAGCGGACATGTTGCTGTAATTTAAAGATTTAACTTGTTCCCACATCATGCCTATATTGTTAGCCAAAAGAACTTTTTTACCCAATCCTTTTACGAATTGTGCAACACCATCAGAAAGATAATCAAGTGTAACCTTACGGTTCTTAAGCTTTTCCTCAAGCTTATTGTAAGTAACTATTGGACCCGCAATAATCTGTGGAAACATTGTTACATAAGCCATAAAATCAATTAGGTTTTTTTGTACCTTAACTTTTCTTCTATAAAGGTCAATTATATATGACATACTTTGGAAAGTATAAAAAGATATGCCTATAGGTAGTGGAAGATTTGGATTAGCTATCCTTGTATCAAAAATCGAATTTATATTTTCAACAAAAAAAGAGCTGTACTTAAATATAGCTAGAAGTCCTATATTCATGCACACTGAAAAAACTAAGCAAATATTTCTGGCTTTTTGGTTATCATCATTTATATCCATAATCCTGCCAGCAACATAGTCAACGGAGGCGGAAAATATCATTGCTAAAATATAAATTGGTTCCCCCCAAGCGTAAAAAGCCAAACTAGATACAAGCAAAATAAAATTTTTAACCTTTTTAGGGGAAACATAATACACCAACAACGTAATTGGCAAGAAAAAGTATAAAAATGTAAGACTAGAAAATACCATTTAATCTCCCCTTTTCTGTCGTTAGTTAGTCGTTGTTTATTGTTTCCATAAGCTCTTTGTATTCATCCTTAGACATCATTGAATTAATTACCTCTAATAAGCCTTTAGAGGTAAGAAGCTTTGGAAGTCCTAGCTTATCAATAACTTTATATCTAAGCTCGCTACTATTTGGCTTTCCACTTAATCCGTCCTCATAAAAATCCAAATTTGTAACTGGATTATCAGAGGTTTTTTGTGTTCCAAAAATGCCAGCTTGTTCAAGAGCATTAATTATTACTTTTGTGTTCATTCCCTCAACACCAATTTTGCCTTCTTTTGAGGGCTTGTTTTTACGTTTTTCTTTGCCAAAAATATCTGGAACATACACATTTGTAATCTTTCCATCTTTGGCAATGCTCTTAATTAAATTCCTTATTTTAAATCCCGCTGTATCAGAATCAGTTAAAATAATTATACCCTTGTTTTCAGAATAAAATCTAATTAGTGCCTGCTTCTCTTTATTTTTAAATACTTCAAAACCGTTTGTAACAATAATTACCGCATCTGTTATTGCAGATAGCTTGATTTTGTCGTATTTGCCTTCAACCACAATTGCTTGTTCTAAATGTATCAAAACAACTCTCCTGTATTTAGTAAATTAATATTTTCTGCATGATATAAGCATTTTAGCAACAGCTTGCTCAAGCAAAAGACGATTATCTGTTCTAAGGGATTTAATTTGTATATCGGTTTTAGATAAAATCTCAATGCATTTTCTTAGACTTCTAGGACTAATATTTGAGCTATCTCTAAAAGCATTGCTAACAGCAAATGATCTATATTTAGGATAAGCAAAATCCCTCACAACATCTCCAGATGACTTTCCACATGACTTCGCCACAACTGCTCTATATAAATCAATAAAGCCCATAGAAACTGCAGATAATATCATAAATGCATCTGTCTGTAGGCTAAACAGCTCGTCCATAATTTCATATGAAGTCTTGCCATCGCATTTTACAATAGCTGTAGCAAGTCGAAAAGCATCTGCTTCAAGTCTTTTAACGCATAATAAATCCACAATTTCATTTGTAATCTCGCCATCTTCAACATAACTACACAGCTTGTTTATTTCGTTATTAAGCAAAACTGTATCACCATTACATTTTTCGTATAGATACTCAGAAGTCTTTTTTGAAATAGAACAACCACTTTTCTCAACTTTTTTTGCAATAGTTTTTCCAGACTCGCTAAGGGTCTTAAGAGCAAAATCACAAGCCACACCGTTTTTTTCACAAAAGCCTAGAAGCTTTTGATTTTTATCGGAAAGCTTAGTTTTTGACTTATATAAATCGACACCGGTTGCATAAATAATAACCGTTGTTGTTTCTGGTAAATTTTGAAGTATTTGTGTAAAATATTTAAAGTCAGCAGCATTTAAGCTATCAGCATTTAAATCATTAACTGCAATAGCCACTCTTTCTGAAAACATTGGAAATGCTTCACATGAATCTGAAAAACTCTCTATATTAAATGATTTTCCATCAAACTTTTGAAAATTTACAGCCTGCTCGTCAGCTGGAACAAGCTTATTGATGAGCCTTCTTGTAAAGCTTTCAATCATGGCTATGTCCTTGCCGAAAAAATAATATATATTAGCTATTTGATTGTTCCTCAAGTCTCTAGCAAGAGCAAGCTCCTTAACCAAAGGCATAATTTAACCTCCTAATTGTTGGGGTTTTGTTGGGGTTTAAGGTTATTACGGCAGTGCCTCCTAGTTTCTTGTTTTTAGAAAACACTGTATTCGTGTTATTAGTTTGTACAAATGTATTATTACTATCTGTAAAATCAACAATTGTATTGCAATCCGGTGCCTCAAAGTCATTAGATATTTTAAACACATTAGTTGTGTTTGCATATTTAATTATGTAACCATCTTTTCTAATCTCGACTTCTGCACCATAATAATTAAAGGTTGTTAAATCTTCAAATTCGTATATATTACTATTGTCAAGATTACAAAAATCAAGGGAGTTTTCATAGATAATCTTTACACTATCATAATTATCACGGATAAATATTGCGTCCACATTTATAATTCCTTTGCTTTGAAGAAGTCGAATACAACCCTCTGTTGATTTTCCACCACTATCAATTATAACAGTTCTTCTATCTTTATTCAATACCGTAATAGACGAATTTTGATAACTTATAACATAAATATTAATATCATCTCTAGTAGCGAGAGAATATCCAACAGATGATGCCATAATTATTATTAAGCCACATATCGTACATCTAATACTGAAAAGCGTGTTTCTTTTTATAATGCAGAGTATAATAACTGCCACCAATACCAAACAGATTGCAAACTTTAGAAAATTATAGCCAAGCGGAACAAAAGAAAAGCTTTGTTTTCCAATAATGTCAGCAATCCAAAGAACTGGTTTTACAGCAATACCAGCAATTATTAATATAGGATTAGCAAAAACCGATATACCGCCAGTAAAGGCTATTACAACCGAAAGTACAAGTGCAAAGGAACACAAGGGAACGAAAATTAGGTTCATGATTGGGGAAACAATAGAAAGCTCATTAAAATACATAATACAAATAGGAAGACTTATTATTGTAACACAGCACATTGAAATAAGACTGTTAACTAGGCTTTTCATTTTATATTTATAATCAATAGCTTTAATAACAAGTGGCGAAATAACTCCGAGTGAAAATGCACCACAGAGTGATAATAAAAATGAAGCGTTTCGTATCTGATACGGGGTAATAATTGTCATGAGTATAGCACATAAAGCTGTTGTCGTTAAACTATCATTATAACGCCTTGCTTGCTTTGAAAGATTTACAATAGTCATCATAATTGCCGCTCTAACCACTGAGCTCGCCATACCTGCAAAAATTGTAAAGCCGATAATTACAATTTCAGAAATTATAAACTTCTTTTTCTTAGATAATTTTAACATGTCTAGAATTGCATTAACCATAAAACCTACAATTACAAGATGAGAACCTGAAACGGAAAAAATATGTCCTATTCCCATTCTAAACAGATTAGTTTTGCTCTCACTAGTTATTCCAGATGTGTCACCGCAAAGCATTGCGCCAATGAAAGCGCCCTCCTCATTGGGAAGTATTGTTGTAATTTTTTCAAATAGATAATCGCTATAATTTCTTATTACTCTTAAAGCGTTAAAGCTTGTATCCTCAGTAAGTAAAAAATCTTCTGTTATGTTTCCTTGCATATAAATGCCTCTTGGCTTATTATAGTTTTCACTTTGGAACACTACGCTATCTTTAATTTTTGAAAGCTTGGCTTTAAAAGACACTTTATCATAATAATTAACTTCCATATCAGCAATAAACACTGTTATAGTCGCATTTTTCTTTCCATTAATCTTGCCTTTAACAGTTAAAGCCATTAAATCAGATGAAATATATTCATGGTCGATAATTTTGCCTGAAAATTCAACAACAGAATTGTCATATGAAATAACCTTATCATAGTCATAATTTAAGTAAATCCCATAAGCACTTAATCCAACAAATGCAGATATAATAATTGTTACACAATAAATTTTTACTTTTGACGGCAGTATAAATGATAGCCCTGCTAAAATTAATAAAAGCCCCGAGACCATACTAATTATGCGTAAAGACAAAAATGAGGCAAAAAACATACCTGCAAAGTAACTAAAACCTGCTATAGCTGTTTTTCGCCTCATATTAATCATTCCTTTATTTATACTTGCCTAATAACTACTGCCTACTATCACCAACTATTAGCCTGCTGGCCATTCAAAGCTTTTTCCAGCAAGTAGATGAAAATGTATGTGAAAAACAGTTTGCCCTGCATTTTCACCACAGTTGTTTACTACTCTAAATCCATCCTTTAAATCTAAATTCTTTGCAAGCTTTGAAATAACTTCAAAAATATGCCCAACAACATTGGAGTTTTTTTCGGTAATATCTTTTGCACTTGAAATATGCTCTTTAGGGATTAAAAGATAGTGAATTGGAGCGGCAGGAGCTATATCCTCAAAAACGTATACTAAAGAATCCTCGTAGATTTTTTTAGAGGGAACATCTCCATTAATTATTTTACAAAATAAGCAATCACTCATAATTATTTCCACCTTTTCATTATTTAACAAACTGTGCAACAATTTCCTTAGCAGCATGGAGAGCTTCATCAATTTTAAACTTATCTCCCACACCAGCCATAGCTGAATCAGGACGTCCACCGCCCTTACCACCAGTAATTGCTGAAACCTCTTTAGCGATTTTTCCAGCATGAGCACCCTTAGCAACTGCCTCTTTACCGCAGGCAACTAAGAACTGTCCGTTTTCGCCATCAACACCAACTATTACAGCAATTAGATTTGGTGCAATATCACGAATTTTATCGCCCATAACTCTAAGTGAATCAGCCTTTAATGGTGTAAACATTGCAGTCACCAGATTAACTCCATTTACGTTAATAGCTTTATCTGAAAGAGCCTCAACTCTTATTTTAGAAATTTCATCTCTAAGTCTTTCAAAATTCTTTTCAAGCATTTTGTGATCAGTCATTACCAGAGCAGCACGATTAACAATTTCATTAATATTAGGTGATTTAATTACCGATGCAACATTTTTCATTACATTAATATTGTCATTTATCATATATAATACACCTAAACCAGTAACTCCCTCAATACGTCTAACTCCAGCAGAAACCGAGTATTCAGATAGAATTTTAAATAATCCGACCTTTGAGGTGTTGTCAACATGAGTTCCTCCACAAAATTCAATTGAATAGTCAGCAATGCTTACAACTCTAACAACATTTCCGTATTTTTCACCAAACAATGCCATAGCACCAAGCTTTTGTGCCTCTTCAATTGACATTTCAACCATAGAAACAGGGATAGCTTCCATAATCTTGTCATTTACAATCTTTTCAATTCTCAAAAGCTCATCATCTGTAACAGCTGCAAAATGTGAAAAGTCAAATCTTAATCTCTTTGAATCAACAAGCTGTCCTGCCTGATGAACGTGGTCTCCCAATACCTCTCTAAGTGCTGACTGAAGAAGATGTGCAGTTGTGTGGTTTCGCATGGTTGCAAGTCTTGTTTCTTTGTCAACAGTGAATGTAGCAACCTGCCCAGTGGAAATAGTTCCCTCAGCAACAACTGCCTTATGTGCAAGCTTTCCTGCTACAACCTTTCGTACATCAGTAACTATACATTTTCCAGTTTCAGTTACAATAATACCATTATCATTTACCTGTCCACCACTTTCAGCATAGAAAGGGGTTATCTTTGAAATAATATATATTTCATCATCTTTTTGAGCTAAGTCAATTATACTATCTTCAGTTGTAATAAAATCAATTACAGTTTCAAGCTCAAATTTATCATAGCCATCAAATTCAGTGGAATAATCTTTATCAAGCCTATGGAAAATTGTTTCGTCTGAACCCATGTATTTAGAGCCACCTCTAGCATTACGAGCAGTTTGACGTTGAATTTCCATTTCGTTTTTAAATTCTTCCTCGTCATATTCCAATCCCTTTTCCTCAAGAATTTCTCTTGTAAGGTCAATTGGGAATCCATATGTGTCAGAAAGAATAAAGCACTTACGTCCATCAAGAACCTTTAAATCAGCTTTAACAAGCTCATCAATGTATCCATTTAGTATGTTTATTCCTCTATCAATTGTTTCATTAAAGTGCTTCTCTTCATTTGTGAGAAGCTTAACAATATAGTCTTCTCTCTCTTCAAGCTCGTTAT
>JAAZIT010000431.1 GCA_012800685.1 Clostridiales bacterium | reverse complement strand
TGCTGTTATCCCTGCGCCGCTCAGTATCAAATTGGTGGATGAAGATGTAATTCGCGTTCATATATTAATGCTTGGTGGAGGTCCCGACATTCGTGCTAAGACATATCGTATTTTTCACAAACACAGCATGCAAACTGTTTTTGATGAGGTTGTTTCTTGGGCGACAGATTCAGTGCAATTGCTAGGATGCACGCCGACAACGTTATTCATAGGTATTGGGCGCTCACATTATGAGGCTGCCTCCCTTATGCTGGAAGCACAAGTGTATGGTAAGTATTCCATTCAGAATGAGATTGAATCGGAAATAACAAGACGGGTCAATGAAAGACATATCGGCCCTCTTGGTATAGGTGGATTCACCTCAGTTCTTGCGACTTTTTTAAGGGTTGGCTCTCAGCGCGCTAGTGGTGTTCGAATTGTTAGCATGCGACCGGGTTGTTGTTTTGAACCGCGTTTGGCTAGCGTTGAGCTTTAATATACAGATGAAAATCACTGTTAGCCTAACTTATTAATGACTGTTTTATACGGTATTTCTTGGCATTTATATTGTTTTCTCAATAGATGCTATTCGGTTGGTATTTGGCCGAGATTCCAAAATGGGTTATGAGGAGAACTTATGTTTAATTGTTCTAATAATCGACCGAAATTCTTTGATCTTTAATAAATGTCCGACAAGTAAATAGAGTAAGAGTGTCAGGAGACTTAGTACGATAAACGTAAGATTTTTATACAGTATGTTAGAAATATAGTTTTGAAAAATCAGTTTACCTATCGTCATAAAAAGGAGACAGACGGCAGATGCGATGACTACCTTTATTGCGGTCGATACAAAACTCCTGCTAAAGAAAACGTAACCTTGCTTTTTTTTCAATAAAATATTTAGGCATGTTGTTACGAAAATGCAGCTAATCCCTGAAGCAAGCGGGATTCCTGAAACTCCCATGAATCTGATTAATATGAGCGTAAATAAGATATTAAGGATTAGTAACATGAAGGAGAAAATGGCGGGTGTGCGTGTATCTTTATTCGCATGATACGCATTTGTAGTGATTCGCATAATTGAAAACGCCGGTAAGCAAAATGCGTAGACAGATACTATTTTTGCAGTGTTGAGTGTATCAATACTAGTAAAAAGTCCTCGCTGAAAAAGGATGGTCACGATGTCTTTTGCAAAAATTCCAACATAAATGGCCAACGGAATCGTTACTATTAGGATGGCATTGTATGCAAGCCCCAAGTATCGATGAGCTCGTTCAAGCTGTTTGCGCGCAAATGCCCGAGACAGAGCAGGAAATAGCATCATCGACATGCTTGAAATGAATACCATCATAATTGTGAAATGGATGAGTTCTCCATAAGTCAGATAAGTAACTGATCCTGCTGGAAGCCAAGTTGCTAAACTTTTATTCACAATAACGGTTGCCTCGGAAACGATAGTGCTGAATATTACGGGAATGCTTAATTTTCCCATACGCCTAGCATAAGGGTCTTTGAAGTCAAGAACTGTTCTATATTTAAACTGACTCTTTTTAAGGCTAGGTATGAGAAATACTATCTGTGCAAAACCAGCCACAACACTCGCCCATGTAAGCCCAATGATT
>JAAZIT010000430.1 GCA_012800685.1 Clostridiales bacterium | reverse complement strand
GCATCAGCACCTGCTATCTTTACCTTTTTCATATCTTCATTTGTTGCAATTCCACTTTCAGATACAATAACCTTTCCTCGTGGAATTAGGCTCGCAAGCCTTTTTGTAACATCTAGTGAAACCTCAAAGGTTTTTAAGTTTCTGTTGTTTACTCCGATTATTTCACAGTCGCAATCAAGAACCATCTGAAGCTCGTCTTCATTATGCACCTCAACTAAACATTCAAACCCATTTCCCTTAGAAATGTCAAGAAACTCTTTGATTTGTTCCTTAGAAAGCATTGCAGCAATTAATAAAACAGCACTAGCCCCAAGAGTTTTAGCCTCGTATATTTGATATTCGTCAAATATAAAGTCCTTCCTAAGTATAGGAATGTCAACTTTTTTTGCAATATCTCTCAAAAATTCTGAGCTACCCTGAAAAAAATGCTCCTCTGTTAAACAGCTTATTGCACTTGCACCAGCTTTTTCATACTCAATAGCAATTTCAACAGGTCTAAAATCCTCTCGTATTAACCCCTTTGAGGGTGAAGCTTTTTTTACCTCGCATATAAAGCTTATATTTCCACCTTGAAGTGCTTTCTTAAAGCTAATATTTTTAGATTGATATTCCCCTGCCATTGCTTTTATATCAGCACGAGAAACCCTTCTCACTTCATTTTCAAGCTGAATTTTTCTTTTTTCGTTTATTTTATCTAGTATCATATCTTAAATCCTATTCGTAAATTCAATAAGCTGATTTAGCTTTTCAAGTGCTTTTCCACTGTCAAGTGATTCCCTTGCCATTTCTATTCCCTCTTCAATGTTTGAGGCCTTTCCACATACATATAAAGCACAACCAGAGTTTAACAAAACAATATCTCTTTTCGCTCCCTTAGTTTCACCTTTTAATAATTTTAATGTAATTTCAGCATTTTCCTTTGCTGTTCCTCCAACAATTTCAGATTTGTTGTATATTCTCAATCCAAATTCCTCTGGATTTATTTCATACTTTATAATCTTATTATCTTTGATTTCGCAAATAGTTGTACCATCAGAAATTGAAATTTCATCAAGCTTGTCATTACCAGTTACTAGCATGGCAGATTTAATCCCTAGATTAATAAGTACCTTTGCCATTATTTCTAGTAGCGATGTGTCACATACACCCAAAATCATATAGTCGGCCTTTGCAGGGTTAGCTAAAGGTCCTAAGATGTTAAATACAGTTCTAACACCAAGCTGTTGTCTAACCGGCCCTACAAACCTCATAGCCGAATGATAGCTTTGAGCGAATAAAAATGAAATCCCAAGCTCTTTTATGCACTGTGTTGCCTTGTCTGGCTTTGACGTAATTTTAACTCCAAGTGCTTCCAATACATCTGCTGCACCACATTTTGAAGAAACATTTCTGTTACCATGCTTTGCAACCGACTGTCCTGCACCAGCAATAATAAATGATGATGTTGTTGAGATGTTAAAGCTGTTTGCAAGGTCTCCGCCTGTTCCAACGATATCAAGTGTGTCATAGCAGTTTACAAGCCCTGCCATTTTTTGACGCATGATTTTAGCAAAACCAGTAATTTCATCAATAGTTTCGCCTTTCATCTTTAAAGCTGTTAAGAAAGATGCAATCTGCGCATTTGTAGCCCTATCACTCATAATAATATCCATTGCTGAATATGCTTCGCCCTCCGTCATATCCTTTCCCTCTGAAACAATTGCAACATAAGGCTTAAGCTCGTTTCTCTGATTTTCCGAAAGAGTGGGAGCTTCAGTCCTTGCAATTTTAATTCCAACAACATCTCGCAAGAAGTTTGAAATAATTTTTTTTCCTGTTTCAGTTAATATTGATTCTGGGTGAAACTGAACGCCATAAGTTGGATGCTTTTTGTGTCTTAATGCCATTATTTGAGCTTTATCATCCGTTCCAATTACCGACAAGCATGATGGAAGAGAAATTGAATCAACTGTTAACGAATGATATCTAGCAACCTGAATTTCAGCAGGAAGTCCGCTAAATAATGGGTTTGAACGATTAATTTTAATTGTGGATTGCTTTCCGTGAAGCTGTTCCTTAGCAATAACAGTTTTTCCACCAAAAGCCTCTGCAATTGATTGGTGTCCTAGACAAACTCCTAATATTGGAATATCGCCACTAAATTCCTTAACAACATTAATTGAAATTCCAGCTTGTTTTGGATAACAAGAACCTGGTGAAATTACAATTGCCTCTGGTGCTAAATCTATTATTTGTTGAATAGTTACTTCATCATTTCTTACTACCAAAATATCCTCGTAAAGCACACCAATTTCTTGATAAAGATTATAGGTGAAGCTGTCATAGTTATCTATTAATAATATCATTTTTAATCCCCCTAAGGTCATAGTAATCAATTCGTTTATAACAAATTAGATGTTAACAGCATCTCTTACAGCGTTAATAACTGCCGCCGCTTTGTTGCAGGATTCTTGATATTCGCTTTCGGCATCGCTGTCTAAAACAATTCCACCACCCGCTTGAACATACGCCTTATTATTTTTGAAAAGCACTGTTCTTATAGCAATACAGGTGTCAAGATTTCCATCAAATCCGAGATATCCAACTGTCCCACCATAAAGTCCACGTTTAGTTGGCTCAAGTTCATCAATGATTTCCATTGCTCTTACCTTTGGAGCACCTGAAAGAGTTCCTGCTGGAAGGACTGCCATAAGTGCATCAAGTGGCTTCTTTTCAGAACTTAGTGTTCCCTCAACGTTTGAAACTAAATGCATTACTTTTGAATAACGCTCAACAAACATAAAATCTGTCACCTTAACACTCCCGAACTTAGATACCTTACCGATATCATTCCTTCCTAAATCAACTAGCATTGTATGCTCTGCTCGCTCCTTAGGGTCGTTTAAGAGAGCTTTTTCGTTTTTATAATCTTCCTCATCTGTGATTCCACGCTTTATTGTCCCAGCAATTGGTTTGGTAATAACCTTATCGCCTAAAACCGAAACTAACATTTCAGGGGAAGCCCCTGCCATTGTATAGTCCTTATGCTCAAAATAAAATAGATAAGGTGATGGATTCGTTGAACGCAAGGCTCTGTAAGCATCAAAGCTATCTGGTGGATTGTCAATTTCAAATCTTTGTGAAAGCACTACCTGAAAAACATCACCATTTTTAATGTATTCCTTTGCAGTTTCAACATTTTCAATAAATTTCTCTTTAGTCATGTTGCATTTAACTTCAATTTCTTTGTTCTCAACAGCTTTTCTTGGCTCTCGAACATAATTTTTAAATACTGAAATTATCTCATCTTTTCTTTTTGCACAATTAGAGAATTGCTCGTCGCAATCATTTTCAGAATTAATATTTAATATGATAACAGCCTTGTTGCTTAGATGGTCATATGCAACTATTTCATCAAATAAAAATAGATTTGCATCAGGCATATTTAAATCATCATTTGGAATGTTAGTAAGAGTTTTCTCAAAATATCTTACCATATCATATCCGAAATATCCCATAAGTCCACCTGTAAGCTTTGGTCTGTTTGGAAACTTTGGTGACTTGTGGGCTTCAACTATTTTTGAGAAAAATTCAATTGGGTCTGAAACCTGTATTTCTTTAGCAACACCATTTTTAGTAACCATAGCAACACCATTTTTTAGAACTATCTCTTCCTTTGGGTTAATTCCAACGAAAGAGTATCTTCCCCATCTGTCAGCATTGTCAACAGATTCTAGTATAAAACAATTTTCATAAGCATTGTGAAGTGCATTAAACATTTCAACAGGTGTATATGAATCAATTAAGATTTCATGAAAAACAGGAACAGTTTTATATTCCTTTAGCAACTCTTTAACTTGGTTGATTTCTGGATACAACATAAATATTTCCCCCAATCAATTTTAAAAAGGGCAATAAAAAAAGCCCATCATTCCGCTTGCAACTAAATGCAAAGGGACGATAGACATACCGTGGTGCCACCCAAATTCACGTTAATTGAGAAATTAACGCCTCATATCAAGATACGCAAGGACTAATCCTCTAAATACCTCTATCCACTAACGCAGGAAACTCGTTCATGGATACTCAGCTTTCGCTTTTCACCTGACTCCTAACAAACCCATTCACCTAACTCGTATGTATCTGTTCTCACCAACCACAGACTCTCTGAACACCGATCGCTAAGCTACTTACTTTTGCTCTACGGATTTTATCTTTTCAATTGTTATATTTTATTATATGCTTATATTTTAAATTTGTCAAGTGTTTTCCGAAAAAACTTTTTAATTGGTATTATACTAAAAATAAAGTTGAAATTAGCTTGTGTTAGAAAGACATTATTTAAAATCTATAAAAGGCATAGGATATGAGTCCTACGCCTCTTTATAATTTTTATTCATCCTGTACTATTAAAAGCTTAATTGCCTCAACAGCACATTTAATACCCTTGCTTGTGTCTGAAACAACGTTGTCTGGAAGCCCTGCTTTTGAGCGTTCAACATTCCAGAGTGCAACTAATACAGCACCACAGCGAACCTTTTTGGCAATTCCCACAGCATAAATAGCGGCACACTCCATTTCAGAGGTTAGACAACTGGATTTCAAATATGAATCCCATCGACTAATTATATCTTCCGACATTGGGGAAGCGTTTGCCTCAACCTCACCGTAAAAGCTGTCTTTTGAGTGGACAATTCCCACATGATACTTATTTCCAATTTCATTATTACATAGCCCTTTGACCGATTGAACCAAAGCACTTGTCACCTCAAAATTTGCTACTGAAGGATAGTCAATAGGAATATACTCCTTTGAAGTTCCCTCACCTCTTACAGCAGCATTAGCAATAACTAAATCCCCGCCAGAAACGGATAAATCCATTCCTCCACTAGTTCCAACCCTAATAAAAGTATCTGCACCACATTTAATAAGCTCTTCTACAGCAATGGCAGCGGATGGTCCACCAATTCCTGTTGAACAAACCGTAACCTTTTCACCAAATAGTGTGCCTGTATAAACATTATACTCCCGATTGAACGCAACCTGTTTTGGGTTGTCAAGATGCTTAGCTATCTTCGGAACTCGCCCTGGATCACCACAAAGTATACAATACCTTCCAACCTCTTCGGGTATAGTTTTAATGTGAAACTGTCTCTCGCCGTCCATAATTGAAGCCATAATAAAACCCCTTTCAGATATTTAACAATAAGTATAAACATCTATGCTTTGACATGATTTATATTACCCATTAAATTCTTAGTATATTTATAGAGTAACATATTTTATACTTAAAGTCTATATTTGAAATTTATTTTCTCTAATTATTCTAAATTTATATTTTAAAATACCATAATTATTCATTTACAACATCTACTTGACGCTTTTTCATCTTAGACCAATTTATAAAACCATAGATATCATTAACAAAGAACATAACAAAACATATTATAACCGACATATAAGAGATATCGGAAATCGTAGCCAAAACCCATAAAACGATTAAAACTATATCATTTGCAGCATAAGCAAGAGCGTAATAAGCACTTCGCCTAAAGGTTAGATAAACGGCAACAAAGCTTGTTATAACTGAAATTGTACTAGGGATTATATTTGCTGTATTGAAAGCCTTTAAAATAAAATAGAAAATAAAAGTAATTATAGCCGTCAATATTATCATAAAAGCAATTTCTTTGCCTTTTAAACGGTTAACTTTTACCTCAGATTTGTTTCCATTATAAGGGTTTCGTAGCCATGAAATTAGGGCAAATACAGCCATTGGTGCAGTCATTCCGAGATATGTTATCATTTCACCATAATAATTAAAGGTGAGGGATATCATACCATATAAAACGCTAAATATGACCATTAGGAACTGACCAAAAGGATTACCCTTTGCATTGAAAATCAGAGATGTAGCTCCTATAATCGATGCAACAAGAGTAAGATAACCTCCATTGTTAAAAAAACAAAAAGAAACAACGATAAGTAAAATTGATGTGAACCATAAAATTATTTCGCCTTTCGAAAAATAGTTGATTAGTGATTTGACTTTTTCCATTTTAAATCCTCCATAAAAAATAAGCACCCGAATGCACATCTTCAAAGACCTAACGATGTGCACACGAATGCTTCTGCATTTTCTACCCGGTGGTAGTTGTAGTTGTAGTTTTATTAGTGGTATTATTAATTTATATCAATATATCACATTATTGCTGTAAAGTCAACTTGTTT
>JAAZIT010000429.1 GCA_012800685.1 Clostridiales bacterium | reverse complement strand
AGGCAATAACGCCCTTTATATGTTGTTTTTACAAGACCAAGCTGACAAAGCTCTTTTTCCTTAGTAACAAGTGTGGAAACAATAACCATTATCATTATTACTGCTATAATGTCTGTGGCGAGGAAAGAAGTTGCCATTTTTACACCACTTGAAGCACCAAATTCTAGCTTAGTGCCCTTTAGATTTTCATAAGCCTGAGGTGTCTTAGAAATATTATTATAGCTAAATGTACCTGGCTCTGAAAAAATAGACATACTTATCATTTTTTCTGCATTGTCATTTATACTCTGGAGATATTCAGCATATTTAGTACAGCTTTCCAACTCGTTTTTAAGCTGTGTATAAAGTCTAATTTCACTAAAAATAGCATTTGTATATTCTAAATAATTGCCTGATTTATATTCCTCATATGCTTTTTTGATGTCGCTATCGCTATCAGTAAATAGATTATTTTCCGCACTTTCACCAGATTCAAATAATGTAAACATATAAAGCTTTTTTAATTTTTGGCTGACATTTTCATAAGCGTTTTGTGTTGTCATTGATTCTAGGTCATTACATATTGCTCTGTATTCTGAGGGTTTATAGCCTTTGCCCCTGTTGTTTTCATTAACATTTAAGATAACACTATTAAGTATGACAAGTACTAACATAATGGCAATTACCGATTTCTTGCTAAAGACTTTTATTATTTCATTAATAAATATTCTCACAATGATACCTCCTGCCTTTGCAGTAATTTTTATTTATCTAATGAAATTATGCATCATCAAAGTGGTTTAGATATATATCCTCAATGTCGGGTTTAACTGGTGTAAAGGTGTAGCCAGTTGGTTCTGTTTCGGAAACAATTCTAACAAATATATTGTTTTCATCTTTTGAAATATTTCCGACTTTAAAAAACTTTGTAACTTCGTGAAGCTTTTCCTCTGTTGTGGTTATCTCAAAAACCATTCCATCAAGCTCTTGGCATAGCTTTTGTGGTGAACCATTGTCGATTATTACACCTTCTTTTAAAAGTAAAACTTCTTTGGCAATAAATTCAATATCTGAAACAACATGAGTTGCAATAATAACAATTTTATCAAAAGCAATCTCTGAAATAAGGTTTCTTATTCTAATACGCTCTTTTGGATCAAGACCTGCCGTTGGTTCATCGAGAATTATTACAGAGGGATTACCAAGCATTGCTTGTGCAACCAAGGCTCTTTGCTTCATTCCGCCAGAAAATCCACCGAGACGTTTTTTTGTGCAATCTGTTAGATTTACAAGCTTTAAAAGTCTTTCGATGTCCTTTGTGGCATCGCTACGTTTCATGCCTTTAAGTGCTGCCATATAATACAAAAATCTTATAAGAGTAAAGTTTGGATAAAGACCCTGCTGCTGTGGCATATATCCTAGAATTTTACGGAAATTCTTACCCATTTTAATTGTGTTTTCGCCATCATAGGAAACCTCACCGCTAGTGGCTTTTAAGTTGTCTGTAATTATATTCATAAGCGTGGACTTTCCTGCGCCATTTGGACCTAATAGGCCGTAAACCCCAGCAGTAAAATTATAGTTAAAATCATCTAAAGCCTTAATTTTTCCACCATATATTTTTGTTAAATTTGAAACCTTAAGATTCATATTTCACCTTCAATTGAGCGTTTGTTTTTGCTATAATATCGTCAATGCCAGCCGCCTTTAGCTCTTTATTGGCTTCGGCTAGAGTTGCGTCCACATCGTCATATTCACCGTAAAACAATCCAAAATATTTCGAATATATTTGGTCTATACTTGAGGTCTTTTCCGTGATAGATGTATCGAGGCTAAAACCATAAAGAGGTGATTTTTTAACATATTCAAGCTGATAATCAAGATTAGCTTGTTTATCGTCGCTTTCAGACTTTTTTGACATTGCTATTATTGGGTTTGTAGGGGTTGTCGCTGCTGTTAAATATGGAATTGGAGCATTATAATTAACCTCTGCTTTTCCATCTGTTAATTCGTAATTGCGATCCTCGATTCCGTTATATATTAAGTTTGCAATTTCTTCATCGGTATTTAGCAAGGTTAGAAGTTCAAAGGCTTCATCCTTATGTTCTGACGTTGAGGAAATTCCTGTAGCAGAAGATATATTTTCGTTATCATAATAAGAATTTGTCAAAATGAACTCATCGCTAGTTGCATAAAGATAATTATATTGACCTATGTATGCAAGAAGATTGGTATCGCTTATAAGATTTCCATCAGTTGTTGCATAGCCTTTTTTAGTAAGTTCAGAAATCATTTTACTATAAGCTATAAAGTCATCATTTTCAAATATGTTTTCGGCATATCCTGTTTTAGTATTGATGTATATGCTATTTGTTTTTTCAAAACCAATTAAATACCAGTAAGGTAATTCTGATGCCTGAAGGAGAAGTCCTGGCTTCTGGATTTTATCATGTATGGCTTTTAATGTTTCGGTAAGGCTCTCTATAGAATTGTCAAATTTATCAATATTAAATCCAAAATTATGTGAAACTATATTGTTTATAGTAATTGACATTGGAGCGGAAACAGAATAAGCGGCGCTTTTGCCATAAATTATTCCATTTTCGTCTCTCATTCTGTCCCAATATTTTTCATCAAACTGATTGTATAATTTTTTTCCGTCCTTGGTCCCAAAATAATCATTTAATGGTTCAAGATATCCTTTCTCAATGCAATGATTATATGTATCGTTGACTTCATTTATATCGGAGCTTATAGAGCTTCCTGTATAAAAAATATCAACATTTTGACCTTTTTCAATCCTATCTTCATAAGATTTAATTAATGAATTAAATCCATCTTCTGAGTACTCAATATTTTCCACAAAATCAACAATATAGTCATATCCACGCTCGACTAAAATCCTGTTAAGCTCGTTTTCAATTGCTTCATCAATTTGTCTTTCTGATCCACTGTGAAGATAAACAAGCTTTGTTTTGCCCTCGAAAATTTTATCATAGTCGTATTCTAACTCAGGTAGTGAACTAGATTCAATGATTTTTACTTCTGGTTGTGTTGTATTGTCTACTTTACTTGTATTTGATTTTTCCGCTTTATTACATGAAGTAAGAGCGAATGATAATGCTAAAATTATCATTAATGATTTTCTTTTAAAACTATACATATAATGCTCCTTGTTTTATCTATGTTGGGTTGTTAAGGTCTTCGCGCTCAATAGTACTAATGTTTTCAATATTTCCGTTCACAAAATCGTTAAAAGGAATAACGCCCCAGATGTTATTATTAGTCAAATTTCGTAAAACAACATTGCTATTAGTGACAAAACTAATTTCATAGGAATCTAAATCGTCTTGTGAAATTGTTATAAGCTTTTTATCTGAAATAGAAAAAATACATATTCTATCTTTAGGATAATCACTATAAATAATATAACCGTTTCTAACTACTGCTGAATAATAATCATTATCACTCATACAAATGTCTACTGAGGTTTTGTCTTTTAAATTGTATTCAATAACTTTGTAGTTAACCGATGAGGAATCCTCATTTTGATTTTGTGAAATATATATATTTTCATTATTAGAGTCAATTAAAAAAGTTTTAAGTGAGTCAAAAATTACTTCTTCTTTTCCTGAAGATATATCAAGACTTATAATTTGGCGAGAAGCATATTTATCTGGATCGTCTGTATAAATGTTTTTTTCAAAGTCATAAATTTCACTAAAATCTACAGTCGATGTATATATTTCATAAATTAGCTTGTTATCATACATGTGCATATTTCGTATATCTAATTGTCTACAGCCATTAAATGCTTTAATTTTTGATAATTTTTTAGAATTTATATCGAAGGAATAAATTCTAAAATCATATCCTTTTGGTACAAATCTATCAGTATCTGAGTCTTCATAAACAGCATGATTTGCTAAAAAGAAAAGTTTTCCCTCTCGAAAAATCGGAGTTGCAAGAACGTGGACATTAGAATCAAACTCTAGTAATTTTTTTTTATTTTTCGCGTCTTTATCACAGACATATATTTCAGAACGGTTTATATCATCTGATTGTATGTAATAAATTTTTTCCTTAAAAATAAATACACATGAGTATGCTTGACCTAGCGGTGTTACTGAAGTACAGGTTGGATTTGGATTTTTATCAGGGTGGTATGTTTCATGTATACAGTTTGCATCTGGACAAATCACCACTTCGGAATTTGTTTTTAAATCCCAGTACCTTAGTCTACCATCATAAGCCGAAATCATAGCAGAACCATCAGCAAAGCATGAGGATTCGCTTTGTCGGGTAAAATAAAGTTGCT
>JAAZIT010000428.1 GCA_012800685.1 Clostridiales bacterium | reverse complement strand
TTTATTATTTTATTGCTTTATTATTTTATTAATTTTATAATTAATTTGTTAAGAAGTTATCTCATAATTAAACTAGAATGAGGAGGAAAAATATGAAACTTAAAAAAATACTTGCAACTGCCATATCGGGAGTAATGGCTTTTGGCGTATTTTCAGGTGCTAATATTGACAAAGCCATACGAGCCTCAGCCGAAGGCGGTGATACGACAGTGCTTCTATATGAGGGAGATATTGGAGCAGAAGCAATATATTATATGGAATTAGATGACCCTAAATTAAATTTGGGGGTTAATGGTGAGCGAATAAGAATAACGTTTAGCGAAACCTTAAACCCAAAAACAAATAATACTGTTGTATATTTTAATGGAATAGCAAATAAGCTTGATGGTACTGGTACAACAAATATATCTCCTAAATCCTTTAAAGGTTCAGGTACAAGTGAAGAAGGCAAGGCACAAACAGTTGAATTCAGTTTATATGAGTATCTTGCAGGTGCAGTTCATACCTCCGCCACAACTGGTGTAAAAGATACACCATCTAAGAGTGATATGATCAAGTTAGCTATTAGAGGTACAAAGTATCTTAAAGATAATAGTGTTAAGGTCGAGGTAATAACCCCTGCACAAAAACCAGATTATAATAAATACCTTTATTATGGTGTAAATCCAGTAGCATATGATAGTTCTTTGGTGACAGGATCAGAGGGAGTGATTTTTACAGCAAAGGAATTAGGTAAAGGAAGAGGTAATCCGACAATCACCTTCACTCTAACACCTAGCGATACAACGGGAACTGGTGCTATACGAGCTTGTCCAAGAAAATATGTAGATGGTAAACCACAGGCAGTGCTACAACCAACTGTCGGTGGTGGTGCTAAGATTGGTATTCCTAATACTAAGGTAGACGGCTGGGAGAGAGGTAAACAAATAAGTGTTTCATACACATATGATGAATTTCTTGATTTAATACATGATAAAACAACAGATTTAGAAGAAATTGAAGATTTTATATTTTTAAAAAGTACTGTTAGTCCACAAGAAATTTTTTCAATCGAAATAACAGGTGCAACCGAACCAAGCCCAGAAGTAGAAATAACAGTACCAGAGGATTCAACATTATCGCTTTCAGGAAGACAGCTTAGCGATAAAGTTGCTAATGATGTAGATTCATACACAGTTAACGTAAACGTTAATGACGGCGGAACATATAAATTATACTCAGATAGTGATTGTACAAAAGTTATAGCAAATAATAAGATGAGCCTAGAAGACGGTCAAAATACAGCATATCTTTTAGCAACATCCAAAGATGGTGAATTAACAAAGACATATACAGTAGTAATAACTCGCAAACAAAACGCACCTAAGGGTTATGACATGGTAGACGTATTTGATGGCGCACTAACCACAGGTGGAGGTACAACGATAGATAT
The DNA here is from genome assembly GCA_012800685.1 of Clostridiales bacterium. Classification (GTDB taxonomy): domain Bacteria; phylum Bacillota; class Clostridia; order Oscillospirales; family Ruminococcaceae; genus JAAZZIT01. The sequence continues at coordinate 6,665 of JAAZIT010000428.1, read as the reverse complement.
CGCACCAGAGGATTTAGGAAAAGGTATTGAGGGTGCAAAAATTCGTTTCACATTTACAGCAAGTCAAGATGAGGGCTGGGGTGTAATTGGTCTAGCAGGTAAAAAAGGCGATGCTTGGTTACAAGCTAGTGGTAATCCAGCATTATCTTCAGGTGGAAAAGGTGTATTAGTAACGGTTGAAATGACTTATGATGAGTTTGTAAAACTCGCTGATATCGGTGATGATTTAGACTCTTTCTCATTCTTATCATGGGGACTTCAGAACAATAACCATTGTCTGATTCAGCTTTTAACACTTAACGGTGAGCCAATAGAGCCGGATCCAAAACCAGGTGATTCAGATTCAAAACCAGGCGATTCAGACTCACAATCTGGCGATTCAGATTCAAAGGCAGATTCTAAATCAGATTCAAAGACAGATTCAAAATCAGATTCAAAGACAGATTCAAAATCTGGTACAAATGCTGGTAACGATAAAGCTCCAGGCACCGGTATTGCAACATGTGCAACACTTGGCTTAGCAATTTCAGCAGCAGCACTTTTGGTTACCAAAAAAAGAAAAGAAGATAAATAACTAACAGTTATTTTTAACAAAAAATTTTTGAGATAATTTTTACAGTTAAACACCCTTGATTCATTCTAGGTCAAGGGTGTTTTTCTGCCCTTTTGAGGGTGGAGTAGGAGATTTGAGTAGATAACAGGTCGCAAACTAACAGGCGACAATTTAACTGTTATGATATTGCAAAGGGTTATGCTCTCTATTTTCAAATATATTTCAATAACCTCTGACATAGCAAAAGCCTCCTATGGTTTTTACCACAGGAGGCTCTTTTTTTATTATCTGTTTCTAATGGATTTGTTTAAATTAAGCAGACGGCTTTTTATTGTTCCATTTTTCTTTTGGCTTTTTTCTTAGCTCAGTGAAAAATTCAGTTAGAATTAACGAGCATTCCTCTTTTAAGACACCTGAGACCATATTAGGCTTATGGTTATAAGGAAGCTCAAACAAATTGATTACAGAGCCACAGGAGCCGTTCTTAGGGTCATCAGCACCATAATATACATTCTCTATTCTCGAGTTGATAATTGCTCCAGCACACATAGGACACGGCTCAAGAGTTACATACAAGTCACAACCAACAAGTCGCCAACCACCAAGCTTCTTAGAAGCCTTATTAATTGCAATTATTTCAGCATGAGCTAAGGGAGATTTATCTGTCTCACGTAGGTTAAACCCCTCCCCCACAATTTCGCCTGTGTCACGCTTTACAACAACAGCGCCGACAGGAATTTCTCCAATCTCCCAAGCTTTTTTTGCTAGCGCCAGAGCACATTTCATATATTTTTCTATCATTCTATCAACCTTATATTAAAAATCATTGTTATTAGTGAAATTACAACTAGAATTGTTATTTCCCTAGAAGAAAGGAAAATAATAATTCTCTGTTTTATTGTTAAATGGGTTTTACTATCTTCAATATTAAAATCACAATTTTTATTTTTTATCATTCTTCCGTATGTTATTAACGAAAAAGCAATTATTATAAAGAAAATAATTAGTTCAAGTGTTTTTACATATTCATTATCAACATACTTTAATCCAATTGAAATAACTAGTGTGGTTATTCTTGACGAAATTCTCATAAAAATAGCTGTACAAATTGAACCAGACCTTAATGTGAACAAGCCGACAACAACAGCCATTAAGAGAACATATCCCGACTTAGCCAAATCACTATAAGCAATGCAATTAAAAACACAAGACATGGTTAATGCAAAAAAGTCACCATGCTGTCTGAACGTTTGCAGGACTACCCCTCGATACAAGACTTCCATTAAAATAGGCACGATTAAGCACTCCGACAATGAATAAATAATATTTCCGAGCACACTTTCAGATTGAAGCATATTAAAATTCGGGACAGCAATATTTACGTGAGCAAAAATATTCCCTAGCATTAAATTTCCCACTCGTCCCAGAACCAACATCATTAGCATTATTGAAATTCCAGAAAGGGATACTTCTATATTATTCTCTCTGGAATTCGGTACAGCAACCCTAAATGGCATTTTACTTATTGCAAAAAACATAATAATAGGAATTATAAGCTGTAAAATACTAAATGCAGAAATTACACATACAAGCTCTAAAGGGGCTGTGTCAATTGTAAAATTGTTACTATAATAATCTGGAGATAAAAACAAGCTTCCAGACATCCTTTGCACCACAAGCGACTGGATTACATTAATAATATGTTTAACTATAAAAATTAATCCAAAAAGCTTAAAGCAGTTCGATAATGCAATGCTTTCAGCGTTATGAGGACTATAATGCACATAACCTTGTCCATCAACGTAGGTTCTCTCACGAGTATCCCTTACATAATCATAGCCATATTTATTATTTTTTCTAGTACGCCATCTTCTAAATTTAGTACAGTATTCATCGGTTTGGTTCTGATATGAAGATGATTTTACTATATCAAGAATATAATCATCGCACTTATCAGAAACTACCTTATTTTTATCATCCATATCGTCACCACCTTTTGTACAATCATTATAACACATTCTAAAAACGCAAAAATAGCTTTTATAAAAAGTTTAATTGAATATTCCATAAATTGGTACAAATATTGTAAATAAAAGTATAAATATGTGTTTAATAGTAAATGTGCCAGTGCTAAACTATAATTTTATAATTAATTTAATCAATTATATCACATTTAATCTTTAACGTCAATGAAAAAATACCCACGCTTTAATAAAAAGCATGGGTATTCATATTTTTGCACTTAGATCGTCTCATATATTGATAGAAAAACAAATATATAAGTGAAGACAGTAAGGGCACAAAATGCGACAGATAAGCCTGTAACAGTTATTGATGCGACATTAAGGGCTTTTTTCTTTTCGTTGTTTTTACTCATAGCGTCTTTAATAATTAATCCAATTGGCAAAATCCCAATTAATAGATTCGGGGCGATATATCTGAAATTTTGGGTACAAGTAAACGGGAACGTATTACAGAAAATATAATAGTTACCCATAAAAGTGCCATAGACAATCATTAGGAATACCTTTATCTCCCACTTAATTCCTTGATTCTTTTTAAACAAGTACACTATCATAATGACAAATGACATTATGACTAAAAAGGTCGCTATAACAAAAAACAGTTGTGGAATAAAAACACCTTTTTCAAAATAAGTTTCGTTTATGCTTTCACCAAAAATAGAGTTTTTCAAAAAAGCAATTGTGGGGTTATATTCGCTATATGTATCGTAATAAATCCATTGCTCAAAAACGCTTGAAAATTGCTTACTAGAAAAATCAGTAAGACGTTCAAAATAAGGAATATTTCCTATGTACTGAAAAGAATCCAGCTCAAGTTTTGGTATATAGTTAAAAGGCACTTTAAACTTTATAAAATTCCTAATGCCCCACCACAATCCTAGAGGACAGCAAACCGCCCCAAAAGCCAAAAATTGTTTTATTAGCTTAACAAAATTCTTTCTATTTTTAATTAACACAACCAAGAAAACAAAAGCAGTTGCCGGAGCTATCAGACCTACAGAAAGCTTAGTCATCATACCAAGTCCAATGGCTAATGCAATTTTAAGAATGTTTTTCATAGTTGGATTTTGATACCATTTAAGAGTACACAAAATAGTAGCGAAAATAAATACAATCGAAAGAATATCATTATTAATACTTCCGGCTAAAATTAAGAAAGATGGGTGAACCGCAAAAATCGCTAAAGGAACGTACAAAGCAGGTCCAGAAAGCTTAAAATGCTTAAGTATTTTATACACCAGTATCAAACACGCCATTGAATAAAAAAGAGTTAGCATTTGAAGAGATTCTCTTGCCCAATTATGGTCAACACCACAGCAATTCTCTAAAAAATCTATCCAAGCCGCACAAATAGTATGATGTAGGGGTGGATGATAAAATTGGTAAACCTCTCTCACATCAAAATTCGGAAGATGTTTATTAAAAAGAAGATATTCCATATATGCAGCGTGACCATCTTCACCACCAAAAGAATGAACATCATTTTGGCGAGAGTAAACTGACGTTGAAAGAACATAAAAAAACTTCATAAAAAAGCCAAAGGACATTATATAAAAGGAATTTATTTTTTCTTTAACTGAATTGGAAAGCCCTGAAGCATTTTTAGTATACATTCCAACAGCAAAAATACCAGCGCCCACCATTAATGCTAAAATAACTCCCTTATACTCACTTCTTCCAAAAATGGTAAAAAAACTTATATTAAGACCTAACAAGCAAATTGCTAAAAGAATAGACCTTAATTTATTAAAATAATTTTCTTTATATTTTTTATAACAAAAAAGAAGAGAAACAGTTGCAAAGATAATTGCTAAGATAAAAATTGCTTCCCCAGATATATTAAAATTCGAGCCATAACAAAATGGTGTCAAAATTAAACACACCATAAAAGTAGATATAAAAGGATGTTTACCTAACATTTCTATTACAGATTCAATTATTTTATTTTTAGTTAGTGTCATACCTTTACCGCCTGTTCACCTTTTTGCTCATGATATTCTTTTTCAGTATTAACGTTCCAAATATTATTTTTATCAGTGTTACCAGCTATAATATTTCTAGCAGCATAGATAGCCGTAAGCATTGAATGGTCCATATTATTATATCTATGCTGTCCATTTCTTCCCACACAAAACAAATTTTCATATCCATCTAAAAATTTAATCATATCATCAAATTGTGAGTATGTATCAAAATAAGCAGGATAAGCCTTTTTAATTAGCTCACGGTGAGAATCTAAAACATCTTCAGAATTAACAATTCCCATTGAAACCAGTTCACCAATAGCAAATTTTATGCAATCTTCTTCACTCATGTTCCAAAATTCGTCGCCCTCAGCACAAAAATATTCAAGACCAATCCAAACAGTATTTTCAGGATTCTTAACCATATATGGTGACCAGTTATTAAAAATTTGAATTCTTCCAATTTTAACACCCTTGTCCTGAACATATATCCAGCAATCCGGCACAATGTTCCCTAGCGTTTTCTTATCAGTCTTATTTACAATATTAAGTTTATTAACAAGCAATCCAACTGTGACAAAATCACGATATGGCAAGCCCTCTGCGATATTTTTAACCTCTTCCTTAACGCTATTATCCTCCATATCAGCTACAAGGTCCTTAACAGGCATGGTTGAAACAAATACATCACCGTGTATTTGTACCTCTCCATTTGGAGTATTACAATAAACAGAGGTTATCTCTCCATTTTTAGAAATCACTCTTGTAACCTCATGTTCCATTAGAATTTTACCGCCATGATTTATAACCTTATCAGCAGCAAGCTCCCAAAGCTGTCCCGGACCATATTTAGGGTACCAAAATTCTTCAATTAATGAAGTTTCAACATCTTTAGAATCCTTTTTCTTTCCAAATATCTTAGAAAACATATCTTTTAAAATGGCACGAATTGAAAGTCCTTTAACTCTCTGTGCGCCCCAATCGGCAGAAATTTCTCGTGGGTGTCTACCCCAGAGCTTTTCAGTATATCCTTCAAAAAACATACCATATAAAACCCTACCAAACCTATTTATGTAAAAATTCTCAAGATTTGTTTCAGGTTTTTTTACGATACATGACTTTAAATAACTAAATCCTGCTTTCATAGTTGTTATGAAACCCATATTTTTAATTGTTTCGGCCTTCATTGAAATTGGATAGTCAAAAAAACATTTATTATAATAGATTCTTGAAACTCTTTCTCTCACAAGCATTACAACATCACTTGTTTCAGGGTCTGGACCACCCTCTTCCAAAGGCTTCTCACGTCCAAGCTTAAGATCATCTAACGCAGGTGCCCCTTGAATTGGCATAAGCTCTTTCCACCAATTCATAACCTCATCTGACTTAGAAAAAAATCTATGTCCACCAATATCCATTCGGTTTCCATTATATTTTACTGTTTGGGAAATTCCCCCAATAGCCTTAGAGCCCTCAAGTATTGTGACATCGAAATCCTTACTATTTTTTAGCAGCTCAACTCCAGCAGTAAGTCCTGCTGGCCCAGCACCAATTATAACTACTTTTTTCATTCCTATTCCCTTTCACACATGAGTTAATCATTCTTATTAAATATTAAAAATTTTCTCGCAAAAAAGTTCCACATAAATACAATTACTGTCGAAACAAGCTTCCCCATCATATAGTATTTATCCTTTGGTATAAATTCAAGTGGCTGTTTAGGTCCAACTAAATCACGGAACAACCAAATTATACCCATATTCATTAGCAATCCCACAATTCCAATAATTGCAAACAACATAAATTCACTAAATCTATTCTCTATCTTAGATTTTTTAAATATCCAAACTTTGCTTAAATAATAGTTAACAGTTAGCCCAATAGCAAATGCAATAACAGCGGATATAATCTCATCAAGCTTTACAACCTCAACTAACAAACCCAAGCTTCCTGCATCAGCTATAAATGCCAAACCGCCAACAAAGCAATATCTGAAAAATTGAACAAAAGTATTGTTTGTATTTCCAATAAATAGATTTTTAATATTCATTCCATTATTCCTTTATAAAATTAATACATTTATTATAACTCTTTTGCACAATAATGTCAATGAAAAACGCCCTG
>JAAZIT010000427.1 GCA_012800685.1 Clostridiales bacterium | reverse complement strand
TTTCATTTCCATGTTTGAAAGTGATGGATAAATCTCAATACCTTGACTTGATACATTACTAATTAAATCAAGCATTTCAGTTTTTCCGCCGAGCTTTCCAGATGGCTTAAACTTTGTTGAAATGTTTCCGTTAATAGAGTTATTTGTCCAATCACTATAATTTACAACTGTATTTGTAACTCCACCATCAGCAAGCTGTTGAAGAATTTCTTCTGCCTGATTAAATCCTGTAACCTCTGTTTTCATATCAACAGGAATTCCTAGTACTGAGGTTTGCTTTAGTACAGAGCCGAACAAGTCAATATATAAGCTTGTTTGGTTTGCTTGTGTTTTCTTTTCAAGTCCCTTTTCGTTGATAAGATAGTTTCTATAAACCTCTGCAACATCCGCATAGTTTACTTCCTCTTTATCGCTGATTGGGTAATAGCTAACTGCTATTTTATCTGTTTTAATATTTCCTTTTTCGAATACTGTAATCTTAGTTCCGTCTGATCCGCCCATAAAGAATGTATCTGAACCTCTAAGATTAAACTCAAAATAAACGCTATTAAATGCTTGTTTGTCCATCTTGCTAACCTTTGCATTAACGGTTGCGTTTGAATCGCCCTCTGTTGCAATTGCTACAAGCCCTGTTTTTCCTGAAACTGTTGCAATAACAGGAAGATACGCTTGTTCAGTTACTCTAGGTGCACTTTGAGGAACGTTAGTAATATCTCTACCATACAACATCTGTGTATATGGTGAGTATCCTTCTTTTCCGTTGTTGTAATTAATTACAGCACCTGAACCATCTGGAACTACCATATAACCATCAACATCATTTCCAGCAAGATCTGTTTTTGGAGCAGCTCCAAAGGTTGGTGTAAGTGCTAGAGATGTTATGATTCTTCCTGAAACTGTATTTGGATCCTGCTCTTTAACTTCAGAAATATCCACTGATACGTCTACTCTGTCGTCAAATAAAGTGTATTTTACTGGAACAGTAAATCCAATGTCAAACGTGTATGTGATAGTAATGCCATTATCCTTTAATGCCCAAGTTTCCTTTACCTTACCTGTTTCCTCAGCAACCTTTGAATATACATAGGTTTCATTTCTCTTTTCTTGTCTTAAATCCCCATACTGAAGAATAAGAGATGAAGCGGATTGATTTCTCTGTGGAAGCTTCATTGTAGCTCCCTTAGTTTCGTCAATAACAGTACTGTCTCCGTAAGGATTAACTGGAGTTGACCACCAGTATTTATCAGCACCCTTATCATACATCGCTACCTTTGAATTTTCTGAATCTGCATACAACGTGAAATTAGCATTATCGGATACCTCTTCAGCCATAGCTAAAAGTCTATCTGTTTCTAAAGTTGTAAATATAATTTTTCCATCTGCATTTTTAAAAAGTCTTCCATTTTCATTGTCAGATGAATCGAAAGTAAAAGTATCAGAAACCTCACCAGATTTAATGTCCATTAAATATATTTCATTTAATTTTGTTGTAACATATGTGTTAGATGCTTTGTGGCTTAAAAGTCTAATATAGAAATTTGTTACTGTTGAATAATTGCTGTTTGTTTCAACAACCCAAGTTCCGTTTTTGGAAATGTTTAGTGCTTTTCCGCTTTCAGCCTCAGCTAAACTAATTGTTGCTACTAGAAGTGAACCCTCATCCTCTTGAGAAATAACCGCTAATACCTCCTCTGGAGCTTTTAAAAGCTTGCCCATTGCAAAAGATATTTCTGTTATTGCATCATTAACTTCTTTTTGTGTTGCACTTCCATTAGAATTTATTGCTTTAGCATTTTGAACTGCATTAGTATAAATTTCCCAAGTATACTCGGTGTAATCAGCCTTTACCAAATCTGGACTAAGTCCGTCAATAGTTGTTTGAAGGCTTGTTTTATCAACTGTTTCAGGCTCTTCAAATGGAGTTTCAACTGTGTTACTTATTACTAAGCCAGCGGTTGCTCTATCTATTGCAACAGACGCTTCGTCAATTTGTCTTTGTGTAGCTGTCATGTCTGCAAGAATTATTTTTCCTGCTTCGATACTTTTGTTATATTCAGCATAAGAGTCTTCTGTATAAGATTCTGGAGTTTGATATTCAGCTCCGTCAACTAAGGTTTGAAGATTTTTTTTGTCTTTAACTGTACCTTTATATATAGAGTACTTCCCGTCGGTTCCGATTTGGCTCATATTTGATTTTACATATCCAGCAGTTGTATCAACAGCTAAATCTATAATATCACTTGCAACCTCTTTTTCCTCTTCTTCATCCTCGGCTTCGTCACCATTTTCAGTGCTTGTATCGCTTGTGTCGTTTGCTGTGTCCTCCGCATTTTCATTATCGGCAAAAACTGTACCCATAGGCATCAGCATTGTAAGGACTAGTGCAAAGACAAGAATTTTTTTAATTTTGCTATGCATTATTTAAACACCGTCCTTTCCTTAGCCTCGAATTCGATATGCGATTTCGGTATATACAGAATAAATAAATACATATACCTGTTGGAATAGCGAGAGAAGCAATACAGCTAGTAATAATATAACAACCATTGCAATCAATGTTCCAACCATCGACACGAGTGTTTTTGTGAATGAGTACTGATGCACCGCCTTCATAGCTTGAATCATTAATATAACTGACCAACCAGTTCCAAGATAGTAAATGAATTGAAGCCAAATTGCTTCGTCAATTACTAAAAAGTTTGATACAAAAACTACTAAAATCATACCAATAATATATGGTACCAAAGCATATGCAGAATAAACGCAAATTTTCTTTAGAGTTCCCTCACCGTCAAAAAGTGTACATAGTGACCAGTTTCCTATAACCCACACAAAGAAATACACTATTGAACGAACAATTAGAGGAACTACGTTAAATACCTTTACATATGAAGTGTTAAACGCAAATCCTACTAGCTGTCTATCAGCAACAGTTGCAATAAATAAAAGTGCTACTATTGCAAAAGCAAGCTTTAATGAGCCTTGTTTTTTCCATCTTAAATCTTCAAAGCCTTCTACTGGATGGAAAACAACATGCTTTAACCAACCCATTGTTGAAAATTCATACATATTAGTTTCCCTCCCTTTTCTTTTTCTTAATATAATAGCCTAGTGGCTTTAAAATTCCTTTTTTACGAAGTCTGTTAATTACAAGGATCAAAACAATTAGTAAAAATAAAACAATAACAATTACGTTAAAATGCTCTCTTAAGAAGTTATCACGATAATATTTAAATGCTTTATCATAGTTTATTTGGTCGTAAGCTGTTTTAAAGTATTCCATTGCTTCTTTGTAATCACCATTATTTAACGCCGCTTTTCCTAAAGCTATATGTGCTAACGTATATCCGCCGTCTCTTCTTATAACTTCTTCCCAAAGGTGCTTAGATTCATAGTATTGTCCCTTAACGTAGTATTCGGAGGCTTCATGAACGTATTTACCAAAGATTGTCTCAGTGAATACTGTTATATCATTTTTTGTTCCGTCAAGAACGTATATGTTTTTTCCGTATGATTCAATTGCATTTGGTGAAGTAAAGCTTCCCTCCTGCTCAGAAGGAATTGATTTTGCTCCAAAAATGAAAAGTAAATTTGCGTGCATATCATATTGGAACACTCGTCCAGTTTCATAGTCGAGAAGATTTATTGTACCATTATCACCGATAACAATATCTGTTAGCTTTGTTGATTTTGATGTGTTTTCTTCAACACCCCATGCAAAATCACCAAACTCATAGTCGTTTCCAACTACGTTATCCCAAATGTTGTATCCAGCTGGGTTTAGCTTTTTAACTGCGTCTGTTGCAGCATTTGCTGCTTCAGTTACAGTATACATAAACCCATCCTCGTCTACGTCAAAGTTGTTAAATTCTGTTGGAACACTACTTAGCATTCCTTGTTGTTTTTTCTCAGATGCAAAGGCTCTCCAGACTTTTCTAGCTATTACGGCTGCTGATTTCTCAACACGGTTAGCTCCGTAAAATCCTTTAAATTCACCATTTTGGTCGTATCTAAGAGCACCAGTACTAACAGATGTACTAATTAGATAAACGTTGCCCTCTTTATCAACTGATACCTTTGATGGTGTAAACGCCTCAGCAGTATAAGCTTCATTATCAGGCTTTGTATACTCAACCTGAGCAATAGCTGTTGTTTCATCCTGGATTAAAAGCTTTACTCCTCTTCCATTATCGCTATCAGCAACGTATATGGATGTTACACCACTTCCGTCTGTTGATGCAAAAATTCCAAGAGGGGATGCAAATGTGCTTTTATCTGATGAAACAATGCTCTTATAACATCCAATCACCTTAAGATTTTCATCTAATGATAATATTCTATTGTTTCCAGTATCGGCA
>JAAZIT010000426.1 GCA_012800685.1 Clostridiales bacterium | reverse complement strand
CTTCTCAAGGTCTTTACCAGTAATGTTAAATGGCTGAAGATCAACAAGCATTAAGTGATTGTCAGTTCCGCCAGAAACAAGTCTAAATCCCTTTTTAACAAGAGCTTTAGCTAGGGCATCAGCATTTTTAACAATCTGCGCTTGATATGTTTTAAATTCTGGCTTCAAAGCCTCTCCAAAACAAACAGCCTTAGAAGCAATAACGTGCATTAAAGGTCCACCCTGTGTTCCAGGGAAAACAGCCTTATTAAATTTCTTTGCAAGCTCCTCATCATTTGTAAGAATAAGTCCACCACGTGGTCCTCTTAGTGTTTTATGAGTAGTTGAAGTAACAACATCAGCATAAGGTACTGGAGACATGTGGATACCAGCAGCAACTAATCCAGCGATATGAGCCATATCAACCATTAAATAAGCGCCAACACTCTTAGCAATAACAGATAGCTTTTCAAAATCAATAGCTCTAGGATATGCAGAAGCTCCTGCTACAATAAGCTTAGGCTTACATTCATTTGCCATTTTTTGAACTTCATCATAATCAATCTTTTCATCATCGCCAAGACCATATGAAACAAAGTTAAAATATTTTCCTGACATATTAACTGGAGAGCCATGTGTAAGGTGTCCACCGTGTGCGAGGCTCATACCCATTATAGTATCACCGGGATTAACAAGTGCGAAATACACTGCTGTATTCGCTTGTGCACCTGAGTGAGTTTGAACGTTCGCATATTTTGACCCAAAAAGCTCACAGGCTCTTTCTGTAGCTATATTCTCAACAACGTCAACACATTGACATCCACCATAGTATCTTTTACCTGGGTAACCCTCAGCATACTTATTAGTTAATACAGTACCCATTGCAGCCATCACAGCTGGTGAAACAATATTTTCACTTGCAATAAGCTCTAAATTTCTGCGTTGTCTGTCAAGTTCAGACTGCATAGCAGTACCAACTTCATTGTCATAATTCTTTACAAATCCTATTGTATCAAGCATTTCCATTACATAAGCTCCTTTAAAAACATATTTGCTTTATTATACAACATTTTTCCTAAAAATTCAAGTATTTTATTAAGTTATTTTGATTATTCCACTTAAATATTTAAATGCTTTCTATTGTTTAGAAATCAATTACAATTTATTCTTGACAGATAAAAATATAAATGATATACTTTAATAATACTATAAAAGATGAAAGGCGGAACTAATATGCTTAGTCAATATATTTCTAATAGAATAATGCAAATGAGTATGCCATGTCGGATTCCGTTTATTTCAGAATCAGCAGGGTAAATTCCTGCTGTAGAAAATTAATATCTGAAGTATATGTGTGTCTGATTTGTTCAGGTGCACATATTTTAATTTATTCAGACACACTTCTAAGGAGGAACTAATTATGCAAGAGCTTAAACATCTAGGAGCTGTAACAATTAATACTAAAAGCTTTATTCTTCGACCTTTCAAAAAAACCGATTACTTAAATATGTATAAAAACTGGGCTTCTGATTCTGATGTAGCTAAATATCTTTCATGGGTAGCCCATGAAAATATAGAAACAACTAAACATCTTTGCGAAATATGGGAAAAAGAAAGCTTAAATCTAAATAATTACAATTGGGCTATTGAATATAAAAAAACAAAAGAGGCTGTCGGAAGTATTGCCGTAGTTAAAATGTGTGAAAATATTAATGAAGCTGAAATAGGATATTGTTTATCTAAAAAACTTTGGGGAAAAGGCTTTATGACTGAATGTTTTTCAGCAGTTATTGACTTTTTAATAGTAAATGTTGGATTTAATAGAATTTCAGCAACACACAATACACCTAATATTGGTTCAGGAAAAGTGATGCTTAAGTGTGGTATGCGTTTTGAAGGAATAAGTCGTTCTTCTACATTAACAAATTTAAATCAGATTTGTGACCTAGCCCATTACTCAATCTTAAAAGATGAATATAACAAATAAGCATTGAAAAAACACATATATTGTGATATAATATTTAATTAGCGTAAACTCAAAATAGGAGGAAAGCAAATGCCAATTATAATACCTGATAATCTCCCTGCCTTTTCCACCCTTGAGCAGGAAAATATATTTGTAATACCAAATAATAGGGCATATCATCAAGATATTCGTGCCTTAAAAATAGGTATACTTAATTTAATGCCTAATAAAATAGTAACCGAAACACAGATACTCAGACTTTTAAGTAACACTCCCTTGCACGTAGATATTGAGTTAATTCAGGTTGCTACTCATAAATCCAAAAACACCTCTAAAGAACATATGCTAACCTTTTATAAAACCTTTAATGAAATTCGTGATAATAAATATGATGGTTTTATAATAACTGGTGCTCCAATTGAGCATCTTGAATTTGAAGAGGTTGATTATTGGGACGAGCTGTGCGAAATAATGGCATGGACAAAAACTAATGTATTCTCAACAATACATATTTGTTGGGGCGCAATGGCTGCTCTCTACTATCATTATGGCGTACCAAAATATCCGCTCAATGAAAAAATGTTTGGGGTATTTCCTCATAAAATTAATTTTCCTAATCACCCCCTATTAAAGGGCTTTGACGATTGCTTTTATGTTCCCCATTCACGTTATACAGAAATTCTTAGGAAAGATATTGACAAGGTATCACGCCTTGAAATTCTCACAGAGTCGAGTCTTAGTGGAGTTCACATTGTTGCGGACATAAATCAGCGCCAATTTTTTATATCTGGACATTCTGAGTATGATAGATATTCTCTAGGTGATGAATATTTTAGAGACCTCTCAAAAGGGCTTCTTATTCAGCCTCCTTTTAATTATTTTCCAGATGATGATGCTGAAAAAAGACCTAATTTTTTATGGAGATGTCACGCAAATCTTATGTTTTCAAATTGGTTAAACTACTGTGTATACCAGCTCACTCCATACGACCTAAAAGACCTTGATAATATGGTTAACTAAAAAACAACAAAGCCTCATATGGTTCTTTTACCATATGAGGCTCTTTATGTCTATATTTGTTTTTAATTGTTTTAAAGACTATTATTTTTAAATTATAGTGCCTCTCTATCAGCTACTTTACCACAGCTAATCTCAAGATTTCCATTTCTACATCT